>CAKVVS010000019.1:0-12138 GCA_934834395.1 Parahaemophilus parainfluenzae
GCCTGCACCAATTGAAATTTCTGCAATTAACTCAATGTGGGTGGTGGCGAAACGCCGTTTAACCAAAGTATCTTATGAAGATGGCTTATTTGACTTCAACGTGGGTTATATCGGTACAGCCATTTTAGCTGTTGTCTTCTTAGCACTTGGTGCATTAGTACAATATGGTTCGCCTGAAACCGTAGAGATGGTGGGCGGAAAATATATCGCACAACTTATCAATATGTATGCCAGTACTATCGGTGAATGGTCTCGCTTATTAATTGCAGTAATTGCCTTCATGTGTATGTTTGGTACAACAATTACGGTAATTGATGGTTATTCACGTACTAATGTTGAAGCTGTACGTATCTTGTTTGGTAAACAAGAAAGCTCAGTAAGAATTTTAAACATTGGCATGATTTTAGCCGCATTATCTGGTTTAGCGATTATTTTCTACTTCAATAATGCAGTAGGCCCAATGCTGAAATTTGCGATGATTGCTTCATTTGTTTCTGCGCCAATCTTCGCTTGGTTGAATTTATCTCTGACTAAGCACGCGAAACACAGTGTAAAAGGCGGGTTATTGTGGTTATCCCTTATTGGTTTATTCTATTTAACCGCCTTTGCTGGATTATTTATTGCCCAACAAGCTGGCTGGTTAAACTAAAATAATTGAGATAATTACCGCACTTTAGTTTTAAAGTGCGGTAATTTTTTTGAAAGTTTTTAGTAGAAAAGGTATGATGCTGCCCATTCTCAATTATGCAGATGACGAGTTTGACATATAAAAATAATCAATCGGTTCTCGTGGTAATTTATGCAGAAAGCACGCATCGTGTTCTTATGCTTCAACGTCAAGATGATTCCACTTTTTGGCAATCTGTTACGGGGACATTGGAAACCAATGAAACACCAAGAGAAACAGCCATTCGAGAAGTTTGGGAAGAAGTTGGATTAAAAATAGAAGAAAATTCGACCGCACTTTTTGATTGTAAAGAGAGCATAGAATTTGAAATTTTCCCGCATTTCCGCTATAAATACGCACCGAATGTGACTCACTGTCATGAACATTGGTTTTTATTGGCAGTTGAGCAGGAATTTGAGCCGATATTAAGTGAGCATTTGGCGTATCAATGGGTTTTACCTGAAAAAGCGATCCAAATGACAAAATCGCCGAATAATGCCGAGGCCATCAAAAAATATTTGATGAAAGGCTTTCCTCTATAGAAGAGGGTATAATTTACAAACGTTTTTAAGATAAGAAGGAAAACAACATGGCAGGCCATAGTAAGTGGGCAAATATTAAACACCGTAAAGCAGCACAAGATGCGCAACGCGGTAAAATTTTTACAAAATTAATTCGTGAATTAGTAACCGCTGCAAAAATTGGTGGCGGTGATGTCGGTGCGAACCCGCGTTTACGTGCTGCAGTAGATAAAGCCTTATCAAGCAACATGACTCGCGACACCATTAACCGTGCGATTGAACGCGGTGTGGGCGGTGGTGATGACACCAATATGGAAACAAGAATTTACGAAGGTTATGGTCCGGGTGGAACTGCTGTGATGGTTGAGTGTCTAAGTGACAACGCAAACCGAACCATCTCACAGGTTCGCCCAAGTTTCACTAAATGTGGTGGTAACTTAGGGACTGAAGGTTCTGTAGGCTACTTATTCAGCAAAAAAGGCTTGATTTTAATTAGCCAAGGTGAAGAAGATGCGTTAATGGAAGCGGCAATTGAAGCCGGTGCAGATGATGTTCAACCACAAGATGATGGTTCATTCGAAATCTATACTGCGTGGGAAGATTTAGGTTCTGTGCGTGATGCAATCGAAGCAGCAGGATTTAAAATTGATAACGCAGAAGTGACAATGATTCCATCAACAACAGTTGATCTTGATCTTGAAACTGCGCCTAAATTGTTGCGTTTAATTGACATGTTAGAAGACTGTGACGATGTACAAAACGTATATCATAACGGTGAAATTAGTGATGAAGTTGCAGCTCAGCTGTAATTTTAAGGAGATTTAGAATGAAATTAGCTAAAGTATTACCTGCAATGGCCGCTCTTGTTGTTTTATCAGCTTGTGCAAGTGATGCACCAAAAATGGAAAACAAAGCAGAGCAAGCTGCAGCACCTACTGTAACGGATAAAACAGTTGTTTATACTTGTAATAAGAAAACTGTAACTGCAGTTTATCAATTCGAAAACCAAGAGCCAACAGCGGCAATGGTAATGGTAGGCAACAAAGTTGTTGCGAAAGATTTCGCTCGTGATGCAGCTCAAAAAGACTTCACTTCATTTACTTCAGGCAAATATGTTTGGAACGTAGATAGTGGTTTGACTTTAGATAAATTTGATTCTGTCGCACCAGTAAATCTTTTAATCAAAGGCAAAAAAACAGATAAAATTGTTGTGAAAAACTGTGATGTAGATGCAAAAGCAACTGCAAAAGCAAACCAATAATTAACGCTAAAAACGGCCGGCATTGACCGGCCGTTTATTTTTGATAATTTATGAGTATTATTTTAGGCATTGACCCAGGTTCTCGTGTAACGGGCTATGGTGTGATTCGACAAAATGGTCGCCATTTAGAATATCTCGGTAGTGGAGCAATCCGCACGCAGGTAGAGGATTTACCTACACGCTTAAAACGAATTTATGCCGGTGTGACTGAAATCATCACGCAATTTCAGCCAGATATGTTTGCCATTGAACAAGTGTTTATGGCTAAAAATGCGGACTCAGCTTTAAAACTGGGGCAAGCACGTGGTACGGCAATTGTGGCTGCAGTGAACCATGATTTACCTGTATTTGAATATGCGGCTCGTTTGGTGAAACAGACTGTCGTTGGGATTGGTTCTGCAGATAAAGTTCAAGTTCAAGACATGGTGACACGAATTTTGAAGCTCTCAGATAAACCACAAGCTGATGCGGCAGATGCTTTAGCTATTGCGATTACCCATGCCCACACCATTCAACATTCTTTGCATATTGCTGGCTCGGTCAAGACGACAGAAACACCTGAAAAAATGACCGCACTTTTAAAAACAAGGTATAGCCGAGGTCGATTTAGACTAAAAATTTAACTGGATTAATATCCAGTTTTATTTTATTCTATGCAAAAAATTTTTTACATGGAAATCTTATGATCGGTCGTTTAAAAGGCATCTTATTAGAAAAACAACCACCTGAAATTTTGCTTGATGTACAAGGCGTCGGTTACGAATTATTGTTACCAATGACCAGTTTTTATGACTTACCTGAAATCGGGCAAGAAACTACTTTATTTACCCATCTTGTTGTGCGTGAAGATGCTCATCTTCTTTTTGGATTCGCCCAAAAAACTGACCGCACTTTATTCCGTGAATTAATTAAAACCAATGGTGTTGGTCCTAAATTGGCACTCGCAATTTTATCTGCAATGTCCGTAGAGCAATTTGCTTATGCTATTGAACGAGAAGAACTGTCAAAATTAGTTAAAATTCCTGGTGTGGGCAAGAAAACGGCTGAACGTTTATTGGTAGAGTTAAAAGGGAAGTTTAAAGATGTTCGCCAAAGTGATTTCTTTGTGGAGAGCAAGCATATTCCTTCAACGTCAGAATTACGCCAAGCTGAAAGCTCTACAGATGAAGCGATTGCTGCATTGGTTGCATTAGGTTATAAACCAACCGATGCTGAAAAAATGGTGAAAAAAGTCGCTAAAGCGGATTTAAGCAGTGAGCAATTAATTCGCGAAGCCTTAAAAGCCGCATTATAAAGATTAAACAGATATGATCGAAGCAGATAGAATTATTAGCAGTCAGGCAAAGATGGATGAAGATGTCATCGATCGTGCGATTCGTCCAAAGCTTTTAGCGGACTATGTGGGGCAGCCACAAGTGCGAGAGCAGATGGATATTTTCATTAAGGCGGCAAAACTGCGTCAAGATGCCTTAGATCATCTTTTGATCTTCGGCCCTCCAGGTTTAGGAAAAACGACGCTAGCTAATATTGTGGCAAATGAAATGGGTGTGAATATTCGCACAACATCAGGGCCTGTGCTTGAAAAAGCCGGCGATTTAGCGGCAATGCTGACAAATCTTGAACCCCATGATGTGTTGTTTATTGATGAAATTCATCGTCTTTCCCCTGCGATTGAAGAAGTGCTTTATCCAGCAATGGAAGATTATCAGCTGGATATTATGATCGGTGAAGGCCCTGCTGCACGCTCAATTAAATTAGATTTGCCACCTTTCACATTAATTGGTGCAACAACTCGAGCGGGTTCTTTAACTTCACCATTACGAGATCGTTTTGGTATTGTTCAGCGTTTAGAATTTTATTCCGTTGAAGATTTAACTTCTATTGTGACAAGAAGTGCCTCTTGCTTAAATCTAGAATTAGAAGATAAAGCGGCTTTTGAAGTGGCTCGTCGTTCGCGTGGAACCCCTCGCATTGCAAACCGTTTATTGCGTCGCGTTCGAGATTTTGCTGATGTACGTAATGATGGCATTATTTCGGCAGACATCGCGAAACAAGCACTTTCAATGTTAGATATAGATGATGCGGGCTTTGATTACTTAGATAGAAAATTGCTTACCGCAGTGATTGAACGTTTTGATGGTGGGCCAGTTGGGTTAGATAACTTGGCAGCAGCAATAGGTGAAGAACGAGACACTATCGAGGATGTTTTAGAACCTTATTTGATTCAACAAGGATTTTTACAGCGAACCCCTCGAGGCCGAATTGCGACTTCGTTAACTTATCGACACTTCGGACTTCAGAAGCCGTCAGAATAAGAGATAGAAAAAAAGGACATATTGATATCAATATGTCCTTTCTTTTTGAAACCTGCTTAGTTAGTTCCTTCAGTTCCTTCAGTATAGCTCTTCATACTATTTAATCTTGCTAAACCCACATCACAGCTTTTTTGTTGAGTCGCTAATTCCATTTCAAGAATTTGCTGTTTGCTTTGATTTAGTTTGCTTTTGATTTTACCTACTTGAGTGTGAGTGCCGGGCTGTTTTTCTGCTTGGGCAATCAAATTTTCTGTTTCTTTAAATAACTGAGTACATTGTTGTGGAAGAGCAGCTTTGTTTTCTGTCAGAGGTGCTGCGGTGGCAGATAATGCCATAGAACCGAAAAGTGCGGTCAAAATTACGCAAATTTTTTTCATTGTAAATCCCTACAAATCTCTCCAAATATTATTAGGCTAAAAAATAGCAAAATCTTGCAGCCCTGTCTAGTGATTATTTTGTCCATTTTTTTTAAATAAAGTTTCCTTGTGATAGATAAATTTTCCCATTTTGAGCAAAAAATACAGAATTTGATGTGGATCAATTTTGTCATTGTTATGCAAAATAGGGTATTTTGTAACTTATATCAAAAAATGTGATCAAGATAACGGTTTTTTCTGTTTTTTATCCTCATAAATAGTAGTAGAATATGGCAAATTTTTGAATATTTATATTGTAATCGGTTACTGTATTCTGTTTTGAGAATAGAAAAGGCAATTATTACGTAAATAATTCAATATTTCTTAACAATTTCTGTTGAGTAGTTTGGGGTGGTTATTTGGGGTTATCCTTGGTAATCATAAAGTGAAAATCTTGTAGATTTATACAAGGAGTTGAGATGTTAGACGTTGTTGATCTCTCACGCTTGCAGTTTGCGTTAACTGCGTTATATCACTTCATTTTTGTACCATTAACATTAGGTTTATCTTTCGTTCTTGTGATCATGGAAACCATTTATGTTAAAACGGGCAAAGAAGTATATAAAGATATGACTAAATTCTGGGGTAAGTTATTTGGTATTAACTTTGCTCTAGGGGTGACGACCGGTATTATCATGGAGTTCCAATTCGGGACAAACTGGTCTTATTATTCTCACTATGTAGGTGATATTTTCGGTGCGCCATTAGCAATCGAAGCATTACTTGCGTTCTTCTTAGAGTCCACTTTCGTGGGTCTATTCTTCTTCGGTTGGGATCGTTTAACTAAAGGTAAACACTTACTCGCAACTTACTGCGTAGCCTTTGGTTCAAACCTTTCTGCGATGTGGATTTTAGTCGCGAATGGTTGGATGCAACATCCGGTAGCGGCAGAGTTTAACTTTGAAACCATTCGTATGGAAATGACCAGCTTCTTAGATCTTTGGTTAAATCCAGTTGCGCAAGGTAAATTCTTACACACATTAACAGCAGGTTATACAACCGGTGCAATGTTTGTATTAGGTATCAGTGCATTCTATTTATTAAAAGGCCGCGATATTGGTTTTGCTAAACGTTCATTCTCTGTAGCGGCAACTTTTGGTTTTATCGCTGCATCAGCTGTATTAATTATGGGGGATGAATCAGGTTATGAAATTGGTAAAGCACAACCTGTGAAATTGGCTGCAATGGAAGCTGAGTTTGATACCCATCCTGCGCCAGCGCCATTCCATCCAGTTGCGATTCCAAATACCGCTGAAATGAAAAATGATTTTGCGATTGAAATCCCTTACTTAGGTGGTTTAATTGCAACGCGTTCTTTAGACACTGAAATTGTTGGTTTGAAAGATATTCAAGCGAAAAATGAAGGTCGTGTTCGTAACGGTATGGTTGCTTATGATTTATTCACGCAATTAAAAGCAGAGAAAAAATCAGCAGGCCAAGTAAATCCTGAAACTAAAGCAAAATTTGATGAAGTCAAAGGTGATTTAGGTTTCGGTTTATTATTAAAACGTTACACAGATAAAGTTGTTGATGCAACGGATGAACAAATTAAACAAGCAGCACGTGATACTATTCCAAATGTCGGTCCTAACTTCTGGGCATTCCGTGGTATGTTAGCCGCAGGTGGTTTAATTATTTTACTGACCTTTGGTGCATTTGTTCAAAATTTACGTAACAAAGTGACTTCTTCTCGCTTATTACTTAAAGCATTGCTTTGGGGTATTCCATTGCCATTCTTAGCGATTGAATTTGGTTGGTTCTTAGCTGAATTTGGTCGTCAACCATGGGCGATTTATGAAGTATTACCGGTGGGTGTGTCTGCCTCTAACTTGAGTGTAGGTGACTTATGGTTCTCTATCGGTTTAATTTGTGTACTTTACTTCTTCTTCATCATTGCGGAAATGTATTTGATGTTTAAATATGCACGTTTAGGTCCAAGTGCATTGAAAACCGGCAAATACTATTTTGAGCAATCATCTAAATAAGCAGGAGATGGATTATGCTTGATTATGAAATTCTACGTATTATTTGGTGGGTGCTAGTTGTTGTATTGCTTATCGGTTTCTCTGTAACAGATGGATTCGATATGGGCGTGACCGCACTTTTACCCGTAGCAGGTAAGAAAGAAGTAGAAAGACGTATTATGATTAACTCTATTGCTCCACACTGGGATGGTAACCAAGTTTGGTTATTAACTGCTGGTGGTGCAATCTTCGCGGCATGGCCGATTGTTTATTCTGTTGCGTTTTCAGGCTTCTATATTGCCTTATTTTTAGTGTTAGCTGCGTTATTCTTCCGTCCAATTGGTTTTGAATATCGTGCGAAAATTGATAACCCAACATGGCGTGCTATGTGGGATTGGGGCTTGTTTGCGGGTGGTTTTGTACCTGCATTAGTATTCGGTGTAGCATTTGGTAATTTATTACAAGGTGTACCATTTGAATTAAATGAGCTTTCACAAGCAACTTACACAGGTTCGTTCTTTGCATTATTAAACCCATTCGCATTACTTTGCGGTGTGTTAAGCCTTGCAATGTTAGTGACTCACGGTGCGAACTGGTTACAAATGAAAACCACTGCAGCATTGCGTGATCGCGCAAGAGCAATTACACAAATTGGTGCATTAGTGACATTAATTACTTTTGTACTTGCAGGTGTATGGCTTTCTTTCAAAGACGGTTATGTGGTGACTAGCACGATTGATCATTTTGCAGCATCAGCCCCAGCTTCAGGTAAACAAGTGGCAGTTGAAGCAGGTGCATGGTTCAAAAACTTCAATGAAAATCCAGCTTTATGGGCATTCCCAGCATTAGTAGTAGTTGGTGCATTATTGAATGTGGTTGCATCTAAAGCAAATCGTTGCGGTTTCGCGTTCTTATTCTCAGTATTAACAATGGCTGGTGTGATTATCACTGCGGCAGTATCAATGTTCCCATTTGTAATGCCTTCAAGTACTCATCCAGAACAAAGCTTGTTAATGTGGGATGCAACATCAAGTCAATTAACATTAAACTTAATGTTCTACTTGGCATTAGTATTCGTTACCATCTCATTGCTTTACACCACTTGGTCATACTACAAAATGTTTGGTCGCTTGGATGAAAGCTTTGTTGAAGACAACAAAAACTCATTATACTAAGGAGAAACAATATGTTATATGTAATTTGGGTAGTGGGTGTGTTGGCTGCAGTTATGGTGAGTGCTAAATTGACCATTGGTAAAGAAAAGTCAGGCAAATTTGACGAGTAATGATGATTAATTCACTCTATCAATTAAGTAATAAGGGTTCCTTGCGAACCCTTTCGTTTATTTTAGCGTTATTTTTAACCGCGGCTTTCTTTTTTAATTTAAATCAATTTTCGACCGCACTTCGTACTGCACATCCAGCTTGGATTCTTGCGATTTTTTGGGGATTGATTAATTTGTGGATCCACGGTATCGGATTCGATATTCGCCGAGCAATATGGCAGCTCGTTTTCTTGCCATTTATTGGTTATTTCACCACAATAATTGCCATTGTTCAGCATTGGTTTTTATAAGAACGATAGACAAATATTATTATTTGGAGCTTGCACATCTAATGAACAGGTTCTAAAATAAGCGGCTTGTTATGGCTGATAATTTGAGCATTATTTTGAATAACCAATGTTTTACCTTTCCGGTTCGTGTTTATTATGAGGACACGGATGCTGGCGGAGTAGTGTATCACGCACGTTACTTACATTTCTTTGAGCGTGCGCGAACTGAATATTTAAGAACGCTTAATTTTTCCCAACAATCATTATTGCAGGAACAACAATTAGCTTTTGTGGTCAAAACCATGTCTATTGACTATTGTATTCCGGCAAAATTGGATGATTATCTTATTGTCGAAACGGAAATAACGGCAGTGAAAGGAGCAACAATTCTCTTTGAACAGCGGTTAGTTCGTGAGGCAGTGGTGTTATCAAAGGCTACTGTTAAGGTAGCCTGTGTTGATCTAGGCAAAATGAAACCTGTCGCAATTCCTGAAGAATTAAAAGCGGCATTTTTAAAGTAAATAACTTTTCGGAGTATGCAATGACTGCAGAATTGAACTTTTTAGATCTTTTTCTAAAAGCGAGTATCGTTGTTCAACTTGTAATTGTGATCTTGATTTCGTTCTCAATTATTTCTTGGGCAATCATCATTCAACGTAGCCGTATTTTGACGAGTGCGTTAAAAGAAGCGAACACTTTTGAAGATCGTTTCTGGTCTGGTGAAGATTTAAATAAACTTTATGATGGTTTATCTAATCGTCGTGAAGTATTAACAGGTAGCGAACAAATTTTCTTTGTCGGTTTTAAAGAATTCTCTCGCTTAAAACAAGTGAATGCAGATGCTCCAGAAGCGATCATCAAAGGTACGACTCGTGCAATGAACCTTGCGATGAATCGTGAAGTAGAAGCGCTTGAAAGTCGTGTACCTTTCTTAGCAACAGTTGCTTCTGTAAGTCCATATATCGGTTTATTTGGTACCGTTTGGGGTATCATGCACGCATTTATGGCATTAAGTGGTGCGAAACAAGCAACATTACAAATGGTTGCTCCAGGTATCGCAGAAGCCTTGATCGCAACAGCAATCGGTTTGTTTGCGGCGATTCCAGCTGTAATGGCGTATAACCGTTTAAGCTTACGTGTAAATGCGATTGAACAAAATTATGGTAACTTCATTGATGAATTCACCACAATTTTACATCGTCAAGCTTTTGGTAAAGCGCCCCATTAAAAATAAATGAAAAATTGACCGCACTTGATAAATTAAAAAAGTGCGGTGGATTTTAGCGAAGTTTTAGAGGAAATTATGGCTCGTCGTCAGCGTAAAGACATTAAATCTGAAATTAACATCGTGCCATTTCTCGATGTTCTTTTAGTTTTGGTGTTAATTTTTATGGCAACCGCGCCGATTATCAGTCAGAGCGTTCAAGTGGAACTCCCTGATTCGGTGCAAAGTCAAAATGTATCAAATGAAGATAAAACACCGGTTATCTTAGAAGTAGCAGGTGTAGGGCAGTATTCGATTTCTATTGGTGGTCAACGCCAAGAAGGCCTTAACGAAGAAATGGTAACCCAATTATCAAAACAAGAATTTGATAAAGACAATAACACAATGTTCTTAGTGGGCGGAGCAAAAGATGTACCTTATGAAGAAGTGATTAAAGCACTGAATTTACTACATCTTGCCGGCATTAAGTCTGTGGGTTTAATGACCAACCCAATTTAAGAATAAGTAGGTAAAACCGTGCAGAATAATCGACGAAAAAAACGTGCAAATGAGTTTGTCATCTCTATTGCGATGCACCTTGCATTGTTTGGTTTGTTGATTTGGAGCTCTCTTTATCAAACCGTTGAAATAATGGGTGGTGGAGAAGGTGAAGGTGATGCCATGGGAGCTGTGATGGTCGATACCGGCAGCGCAGCGCAGGAATGGGGACGTATTCAACAACAGAAAAAAGGTCAAACTGATAAACAGAAAAAACCAGAACCTGTAGTCGAAGAGAAAAAACCAGAGCCTGAACCTGAACCAAATCAGCAAGAAATTGCGAAACAAGAAGAGATTAAGCGTCAGCAGGAAATTCAACGTCAAAAAGAACTTGAAAAACAAAAGCAGCAAGAAATTGAAAAGCAAAAACAGCAACAAGAACTTGCTCGTCAAGAGGCGTTAGAAAAGCAGAAACAAGCTGAAGAAGCGAAAGCAAAACAAGCCGCTGAAGCAGCGAAGTTAAAAGCTGATGCAGAAGCGAAACGTTTAGCGGCAGCAGCTAAACAGGCTGAGGAAGAGGCAAAAGCTAAAGCACAAGCCGAAGCTCAAAAAGCAAAAGAAAAAGCTGAAGCCGATGCTAAAGCGAAGGCTGAGGCAAAAGCGAAAGCCGATGCTGAAGCAAAAGCGAAGGCCAAGGCTGAAGCAGATGCTAAAGCGAAAGCTGAGGCGGATGCTAAGGCTAAGGCAAAAGCTGAAGCCGATGCTAAAGCAAAAGCAGATGCAGAGGCGAAAGCGAAGGCAGAAGCAAAAGCTAAAGCGGATGCAGAAGCAAAAGCGAAGGCTGATGCGAAGGCAAAAGCTGACGCAGCAAAACGTAAAGCGGATCAAGCGGCTTTAGATGACTTCATGAACGGCGGAGATGTTGGTGGTGGTAGTGCATCTAAAGGCGGTAATGCAAATAAAGGCGGTACACAAGGTAGCGGTGCAGGACTCGGTGCTGGAGATGGTGGTAAAGTTGGTGACCAATATGCAGGTGTCATTAAACGTGAAATTCAACGCCGTTTCTTAAAAGACCCAAGCTTTGCCGGTAAAGTTTGTAGCATTAAAATCCAGCTCGGTCGAGATGGTACCATTTTAGGCTACCAACGCGTTTCTGGACCTGATGATATTTGTACTGCAGCATTAAGTGCGGTAGCGAGAACGAAAAAAGTTCCAGCAGCACCATCTGATGCTATTTATGAGAAATATAAAGCGCCGACTATCGATTTTGATATCAATGCTCGATAATCGGTTTTAGGAAAGTAACAACGTTAAAATAAGGTGATTAAATGAAATTGATCAAACGTGTTATGGGGCTATTTGTGGTGATGTTTGCATTTGCAAGCACAGCAATGGCAGAAGATGAAGTTCGAATTGTGATTGATGAAGGTGTTGATGGCGCTCGTCCTATCGCAGTTGTTCCTTTCGCAGGTTCTGCACCAGAAAATATTGGTCAAATCGTTGCAGATGATTTACGTAATAGTGGTAAATTTAACCCTATTCCAGTAAGCCAAATGCCACAACAACCAACGACTGCAGCAGAAGTGAAACCAGAGGCTTGGACTGCTTTAGGTATTGATGCCGTTGTGGTAGGTCAAGTGACATCAACTGGTAGCGGTTATAACATTTCTTACCAATTAGTTGATACTGTAGGTGCATCAGGTACACCTGGTGCGGTGCTTGCACAAAATAGCTATAC
>CAKVVS010000020.1:0-6851 GCA_934834395.1 Parahaemophilus parainfluenzae
GACCATCAGTTAATACGCCATCGACATCGGTGATGACCAATCTAATTTTCTTTAATTTTTCGTTAATCATTAGCTTGAAAACTCCACTAAGCCCACAACATTATTTTCATCATTGACCACAACCAGTGAGTGAATTTTCTTCTCTTTCATCAAGTCTTCCGCTTTCGCCAAGAATTCATTTTCATGAATGGTTTTTGGTGAAGAGGTCATCAATTCTTTAGCGGTCTTGTTAAGGGTATCAGCACCATTAGCTGTTAATGCTCGGCGCACATCACCATCGGTAATAATGCCTTTAAGTTGTTGGTTTTCCATCACTAATGCCACACCCATACGACCTTCATTCATAATTGTTAAGCAATCAGTGAAGCAGGTATCTGGTGTGGTAATCGGTAATCGAGTTTGCATTTGATCTTTTACTTTGCATAACAAACGACGACCAAGGCTACCGCCTGGATGGAATTTCGCAA
Organism: Parahaemophilus parainfluenzae; assembly: GCA_934834395.1. GTDB lineage: Bacteria > Pseudomonadota > Gammaproteobacteria > Enterobacterales > Pasteurellaceae > Haemophilus_D > Haemophilus_D parainfluenzae_Q. Next base: position 468 of record CAKVVS010000020.1, read on the forward strand.
AATCAGCCGGTTGGAAATGACGAGCAGTAATCAATGAAACGGCAAGGGCATCACCTAATGCTAAAGTCACTAACGCAGAAGTGGTTGGGGCGAGGTTATTTGGACACACTTCGCGTTCAACAGTAATATCCAAAACATAATCAGCATGGCGAGCAAGCGTTGAGTTTTTATTGCTGGTTAGGGCAATAATTTTATTGCCAAAGTTTTTCAAACTTGGAATGAGTTTATTTACATCATCGGTTTCACCGCTATAAGAAATCAGCATCACGATGTCGATGGGTTTTAACATACCTAAATCGCCATGAAAGGCTTCGGTCGGATGAAGGAAGAAACTTGGGGTTCCCGTTGAGGCAAAAGTCGCTACCATTTTTTTGCCAATTAGCCCCGATTTACCTATACCTCCGATGACTAAACGACCTTCGCAAGCAAGGATAAGATCCACAACTTGAGAAAATTCATCATCCAAGCGTTGGCTTAGTTGTGTGAGCGCCTGGCTTTCGACAGAAAGGGTTTCTCGTGCGATTTGTAAATAATTCATTGGAAATCCTTATGATAGAAGTGCGGTTGAAAATAACCGTATTTTATGGGGCTATTCTAACGGAAGTTATTAAAAATAAGAATGAAAATTTGACCGCCTTTTGAATTCCCCCTATACTACGCCGCGAGTTGGTTAGACAATCGCTGGTTTATTGAAGCCCTTAACCGTGTTCGCACGACCTAGTGGGACAAGTAAACGAGAGGAAAGTCCGAGCTACAAAGGGCAGAGTGCCGGATAACGTCCGGGCGGCGTGAGCCGACGACCAGTGCAACAGAGAGCAGACCGCCGTGAAAACGGTAAGGGTGAAAGGGTGTGGTAAGAGCACACCGTGCCGTTGGTAACAACGTGCAGCAAGGTAAACTCCACTCGTAGCAAGACCAAATAGGAACTCAATGGGTGGCCCGTCCAGAGTTCGGGTAGGTTGCTTGAGCGGCAGAGTAATTTGTCGCCTAGAGGAATGATTGTCCACGACAGAACTCGGCTTATCGACCAACTCAACAAATTCATCAAAAATGACCGCACTTTTGTTTTTTCGTTATCCTACTCGGGATGGAATGAATAAAAGTGCGGTCATTTTCTTTTGTGTTTTACCACAAGCTCATTTGTTCTAAATGGCTTTCTTCCGGTAACGTCACGTGTAACCCCACGAGACGAATAGACTTCCCCTGGCTACGTTGCCAAATTTGTTCCAGTAATTGCTGAAAGCTTTCTAACGATAAAGTGAAGCCAGTTTTTTCTAAGGTTGTGACCTGAAAATCTTCAAACTTTAATTTCACCCCAATTTTGCGAAAAGCGGTTAAGGGGATATTCGACGCGCTTCGTTCAATGCGACGAATAAGCTCGGCATAGAGATTATCTAGCAATGCTATACCTTGTTCAACATGGCTAATATTTTCGGATAAAGTGCGTTCTACGCCGATAGATTTTCGCTCACGATGTGCTTGGATTTCTCGCTCATCAATGCCATGGCTAAAATCCCAAATTCGCTTACCCATTTTCCCGAAGATATTTAACAGAATAGATTGATCGAGTTTTTGCACATCTTCGCAAGTTTCTAACCCCATTTTCAATAAACGCTCAGAGGTGACTTTGCCCACGCCAGGGATTTTTTTCAATGGCAGTGTTTTTACAAATTGCTCCACTTCATGAGGTTGAATCACAAATTGTCCGTTCGGTTTATTCATATCGGAAGCAATTTTGGCGAGAAATTTAAGGGGCGCTACACCGGCAGAGGCGGTCAGTTTTAATTCATCAAAAATTGCTTGACGAATTTCTTGTGCGATCCAAGTGGCAGATCCTGAACATTGTGTACAATCCGTGACATCCAAATAAGCTTCATCTAATGAAAGTGGCTCAATGATAGAAGTATAGCGTTGAAAGATCTGATGAATTTGTGCGGATACCTGTTTATAAAGCGGCATATTAACGGGCACTAAAATTAGATTCGGGCATTTTTTGATAGCTTGTGCTGTCGGCATCGCACTGTGTAGTCCAAATTTTCGAGCTTCATAATTACAGGTGGTAAGCACACCACGTTGTCGAGAACTTCCCCCCACCGCAACAGGTTTGCCCTGTAGCGTTGGATTTTCACGGATTTCAACAGAGGCATAAAAGCAATCCATGTCAATGTGAATAATTTTTCGGGTGGAGTTCATGCTATAAGTGCGGTCAAAATTAGGCGTGTTTTTAGTATATCGAAAAGAAAATAACTGTTCAACCATACAGCTATTAAAAAGCCCACATTGCGTGGGCTAGATAAGAGAATTAACGATCAGAAAGAACGGTTTTATCACCAAACAGGATAACGCGTTCAATAGGATAAACATCAATTTTTTCTTGTTGGTTCATAAAGACTTTACGAGCATCTTCAGCCAATTGAACAAACGGAATTTGTAAATTAATATTGATGGATTTACCCGGTTGTAATGGAGTTTCTAAATTGATTTGCATATCTTGGCTGTAAATAACTTTACGTTTATTCACATATACGCCCACCCATTGAATGTTTTTGATTGGTTTTTGACCAATGTTAGTGATTTCATGTTTGAATGCACTTAATGCTTGGCCATTTTCATCAACCACCATTTCACGATTACCAATATTGATGGCAAGATATTTGTCAATGTTATCACTCGCTTTTGTCACTTGTTGAGTTGCTTGTGTTGTTTTTGCGGGTGTTGCTTCTTTTGCAATAACTTGTGTGTTAAATGCTAAACATAATGCACCTAATGAAAGTGCGGTCAGAGATTTTAATGTTTTCATTATTTGATTCCTTATTAAAAAGTGGCAAAATTTTACCCTAACTTCTTAGGTTAATAAATAGCTTCTTTTCCTTTCTTGGATTTTTTGATAAACTGCCGAACGATTTTGGGGCTGATTCTGGATTCGACGGGATTAGCGAAGCCCAAGGTGCACGTCGAGGTGCGGTAGGCCTCGTAAATAAACCGCAAAAAAATAGTCGCAAACGACGAACAATACGCTTTAGCAGCTTAATAACCTGCTCATAGCCTTCGCTCCCCAGCTTCCGCTCGTAAGACGGGGATAAAGCGGAGTCAAATCAAAACGAGATCGTGTGGAAGCCGCTGTTTGAGGATCGAAGCACTAAATTGAATCAAACTAGCTTAAGTTTAGCGTGTCTGTCCGCATGCTTAAGTGAAATTAAAGACGAGACTAAACGTGTAGTACTGAAGGTAGAGTAATTTCGGACGCGGGTTCAACTCCCGCCAGCTCCACCACAAAATAAACCTATCAAGTCCTATGAAAGACTTTAAAGCCTTGAAAATAATGACTTCAAGGCTTTTTTATTGCGCTTTTAACTTCTATCAAACTCTCGAACTTGAGTAGTAAGTTTAATAGTTGGCGCTTATTGATTGGTTAAATTGTTGCATTAGTAAAGTGCTTAGTAATCGGTAAATTATCAGCTAAAGGAGAAAAAATGAATATTTTATTATTAGACGGTGGTAAAGATTTCGGACATTCACATGGTGAGTTAAATCACACACTTCACAAAAAAGCGAAAGAAGTTTTGACCGCACTTGGACACAATGTAAAAGAAACCGTGATTGATGCCGGCTATGATGTTGAGGCAGAAATCGAAAAATTCTTGTGGATGGATGCCGTGATTTGGCAGATGCCAGGTTGGTGGATGCACGAACCTTGGACAGTGAAAAAATACATAGACGAAGTATTAACCGCCGGACACGGCAAGCTTTACCATAGTGATGGTCGTCATCGTGTCAATCCGACTGAAGGCTACGGCACAGGTGGTTTGTTACAAGGTAAAAAACACATGCTCTCGCTTACTTGGAATGCCCCGATTGAAGCGTTCACTCGCGAAGGCGACTTCTTCGAAGGCAAAGGCGTGGATGCTTTATACATGCACTTCCACAAACTTAACGAATTCATCGGCTTGACCCGTCTGCCGACATTCTTATGTAACGATGTGATTAAAAATCCACAAGTAGAAAAATACTTAGCGGACTACCAAGCACACTTGGAAAAAGTATTTGGTTAATTGCAAAAATACGTTGAAATTTGACCGCACTTAATCATTTTAAAAACCGTATGAAACGATCATTTCAGACGGTTTTTTATTTATTCATATTATTTCAATTTCGCTTTGAAGAACTGCTCGAATTTATCAAACGGAATTTTGCCCGTGTTGTTGTCGTATTCTTTAATAAATTTAGGGGTTTCCGCCATGAAATCTTTTTTGGGATTCTTCAAAATTAGGTTGAATGGTTCGTCAGGGTGTTTCTGATGGGTAAACAAGGTTTCAGATAGCTTTGAAGGCTGCCTGAAAAATATTACTTGTAAACTTACCCGTTCATTGAAAAACCCCTACATTTGGTAGGGGTCGAGTTAACAGGCTTTATTTTAGTTTGGCGGCTAGTTTGTCGAATTTTTGTTTAATGTCGGCTTTGAAGGTTTCCAATTTTTCTTTAAATTCGGCTTTGCGCTGTTTCTTCCATGCCTCGTGCGCTTGGCGTTCCACCTCCCGTTGTGCTTCTACGGCAGCCAGCACGTCCCGTTGGACGACAGTGGCATCTTGACGCAGGATGACGGTTTTGAAGCGGTTGAAGAACCCGTCCAACACGGATTCGTCGGATTCTTGAGCCAGGATAATCACGGCAGTACTGCCGTCATTCAGTTTTTGGGCGGTATTTTCTAACAGTAGACCTTCTCCGATAGTAGCCGCCGTGCCTGCGTCGCTGCCGATGAGCGCGCCGGCCGTACCACCCAGCAGCATGCCAATTGGGCCACCGAGTATGCCCACCAATGCGCCGATAAGACCGCCCGTCCAAGCCCCTCCTTCGGTGTTTGCGGTAAAGTCCGTGCTTTCCGCCGGGATAATTAGGCCGTTTTCCTTTTTAATCAGGACGGCTTGGGCAATCAAAGTATCGGCAGTCTGCGTGTAGGCCTTCAATTCGGAAAAGGCTTGATAGGCTTCGCTAGGAACGTCAAATAAGGCGACAATAACATTTTGTTTCATAGAACACTCCTTATGTGGGTTGGAAAAGCTAATCAAACACGATATGCGTTTGATTATTACCAATGTAACATATAGTGATTGAGTTAACAACTAGTGATTGAGTTAACAACGTAACGTAATAAATCGGGTTTTACCCGCGACACAGGCGAGGCGGGACTGGAAAAAGGCATTGCCAATCTGATTGTCTACGGTTCGGCATTTCTGGCCAATCCCGACTTGCGCGCCACTTTGAGCTGGGCGCAGAACTGAACTAGCCCGACCGTGCCACAATGTTCCGCAGCGTGGAGCATGGTTATACCGATTACCGGTTTTGTAATTAGCAAATAAAAGCAGCCTGCACGCGGAAAACCAAAGTGCAGACTGCTTTTTATTTTTCAGGTAGCCTTTGGCTTTCAAACGCTCCATCAGGGTACCTGAATAAATCCCCGTTCAGCTTCGCTTCTAGCGTCTCCCACCGCTCCAATTTTTCCAGCAGCAGCGTTTCAATTTCCTCCGCACAGGCTTGCAGGTGGCCGGCTTTTTCGTAGTATTTGAAGATTTCGCCTTTGCCAAAGCAAATAACGTAGAAATCGCCAATGTGCTGGAAAACTGGTTGGTAGAAAAAGGATTGAAATAAAGTAAATAGCGGTCTATTTTTGAAACGGATTTGTAAAAATGCGTTGAAATTTGACCGCACTTAAAAGCTGATTCCAACAATATCCCTACAAAAAGTTTTTCCCAGAGTACAGTTTTGTTATCATTACTCTAAAGTTTATAACGAATGGGAGTAAAACGTGGAATTTTGGCACGGTTTTTTATTAATTACAGGGATTCACTTATTAGCCGCTATTTCCCCTGGGCCTGACTTTATTTTTGTTTCTCAACAGACATTAAGTCGAGGTCGCAAAGCGGGAATGATTTGTGCATTGGGTGTTGCGTTGGGATTAGGCATACATATCACTTATTCCGTTTTGGGCTTAGCAGTGGTGATTGCACAGGCTTCATGGTTACTCACCGCAATTAAAATTGTGGGTGGCGCTTATTTGATTTGGCTAGGTGTTCACGGTTTACGTGCTAAAGCTAAAAAAGAGGTTACAGAGGTTCGCAAAATAGAAGTGGCGCCTCAAAGCCCACTCAAAACCTTATGGAAAGGTTTTTTATGCAACGTATTAAATCCGAAAGCTCCTGTTTATTTTGTTTCGGTGTTTACTGTCGTGCTTTCCCCTGATATGCCATTGTGGCAGTTAGCTATTTACGGGGTGTGGATGATGGTCTTGCAATTTGCGTGGTTTGCCGTGGTGGCATTTTTGCTTTCCATTCCTTCCGTTAATGGACAATTCCAACGTGCTGGACATTGGATCGATCGTGTACTAGG
>CAKVVS010000020.1:6861-11924 GCA_934834395.1 Parahaemophilus parainfluenzae
TTTAGGTATAAAAGTCGTTTCAAGCTAATCAAACACTTTTTTATGTTCATATCAAAAGCCGTCTGCATTTACAGACGGTTTTTATTTACCTAAGATTTTGTGAAAAACATTAAAAATGAGATAATTCTTAAACCTTTTAAGAGGCTTTATTGATAAAAATATTTGGAGAAAGCATGGAACACAAACTTGAGGACATCATTGCGATTTTTAATCAATGTTTTGAAGAAGAATATAATACGCGATTGGTTAAAGGTGGGGATGAGCCGATTTACATTCCTGCAAATGATGAGGTGCCTTATAACGCGATTTACTTTGCGAGAGGCTTTTACAGCAGTGCATTACATGAAATTGCCCATTGGTTAGTGGCGGGGAAAGAACGCCGTAAATTAGAAGATTTTGGCTATTGGTATGAGCCGGATGGCCGTTCAGAAGATCGTCAGCGTGATTTTGAAAAGGTTGAAGTGAAGCCTCAAGCATTGGAATGGATTTTAGCCACAGCGGCGGGATTCCGTTATTTTGCCAGTGCGGATAATTTGAATGGCAATCCAGGGGATACGCAACCATTTAAGCAAGCGGTATATGAACAAGTAAAAACCTATGCAGAAAAAGGCTTACCAAAACGCGCAGAAACCTTGCGTCATGCGTTGGCTCAATTTTATGGTACGGAAGATCGAATTGATTTAGCGAAATTTGATGTTACTCGCATCTAAAGTGCGGTCATTTTTAGGCAGATTTTGCGTCTGTCAATTTTCCTTAAAATCGGCTAGAATAGGCCGATTTTATTTTTGGCTTTAACTTTATAAAAATATGAAAGATTCTATTATTGCAAAACTTGAAAGTTTAAAAGAACGTTATGAAGAATTAGAGGCATTGCTAGGCGATGCGTCGGTGATTTCAGATCAGGATAAATTCCGTGCGTATTCTAAAGAATATGCACAACTTGAAGATGTAGTGAAATGTTTTAATCGTTGGAATCAGCTTAATTCTAACATTGCTGAAGCAGAATTGATGTTAGATGATCCTGAAATGAAAGAAATGGCAGAAATGGAAATTGAAGAATCCAAAGCCGAAATTGAAGAAGTCGAGCAACAACTTCAAATTCTTTTATTACCAAAAGATCCAAATGATGAATATAACTGCTATTTAGAAATTCGTGCAGGTACAGGTGGTGATGAAGCGGGTATCTTTGCCGGCGATTTATTCCGTATGTACAGCCGTTATGCTGAAAGTAAACGCTGGCGTGTTGAAATGCTTAGCGCAAATGAAAGCGAGCAGGGCGGTTATAAAGAAGTGATCGTCAAAGTAAGCGGTGATGGTGTGTATGGTCAATTAAAATTTGAATCAGGCGGTCACCGTGTACAACGCGTACCAAAAACAGAAAGCCAAGGTCGTATTCATACTTCTGCTTGTACTGTTGCGGTGATGCCAGAATTACCTGAATCTGAAATGCCGGAAATCAATCCTGCTGATTTACGTATTGATACCTACCGTTCATCTGGTGCGGGTGGTCAGCACGTTAATACAACAGACTCTGCAGTACGTATTACCCACATTCCAACGGGTATTGTGGTGGAATGTCAGGATGAGCGTTCACAACATAAAAACAAAGCTAAAGCGATGTCTGTCTTGGCTTCACGTATTGTTCAAGCGGAACAAGAACGTCAAGCGGCAGAGCAAGCGGATACTCGCCGTAACTTATTAGGTTCAGGCGATCGTTCAGATAAAATTCGTACTTATAACTACCCACAAGGTCGTGTAACAGATCACCGTATCAACTTAACGCTCTATCGCTTAGATGAAGTGATGAACGGCAAAATTGACGAGCTTATTCAACCGATTATTACTGAATATCAGGCAGATCAATTAGCGGCGTTATCTGAGAGTAATTAATGACCTATCAACAATGGCTTGCCGATGCTGCGCAAGCCTTAAATCAGGTAAATCCGATAGAGAATGGCAAAGTTGATGCGTTAGTGCTATTGCAACACGCAACGGGTAAATCGAGAACGCAAATTTTAGCTTTCGATGAAACGGAAATTGATGAAAAAGTGCGGTTAAAATTGACCGCACTTTTAGATCGTCGTTTAAAAGGCGAGCCTATTGCTTATATCCTCGGTGAAAAAGAATTCTGGTCTTTACCTTTAAATGTGTCTGAAGGGACATTAATTCCTCGTCCAGATACTGAAATTCTCGTAGAAAAAGCATTGCAAATTGCGTTAGAAAAACTGAAGGAAAATCCACCGCACTTTCGTATTTTAGATCTTGGCACCGGCACTGGCGCCATTGCGTTGGCGTTGGCTTCTGAGCTTTCTCCTATTTGTCAAAAAAAGCATATTCAATTGGATGTTATTGGTGTGGATTTAATGCCTGAAGTCGTCAAATTAGCGCAATCCAATGCCGAAAAAAATCAACTCAAGGTGCAATTTTTACAGAGTCGTTGGTTTGAAAATGTTGAAGAGCAGTTTGATATTATCGTCAGTAATCCGCCTTATATTGATGAAACCGATGAGCATCTTTTCCAAGGTGATGTGCGTTTCGAGCCTTGTTCGGCGTTGGTGGCGGGCGAAAACGGTTTAGCTGATTTACGTCATCTTATTGAGTATGCGCCAGTACATTTAAATGATGGTGGTTATTTATTGTTAGAACACGGTTGGAAACAGGGCGAAGAAGTGCGGTCAATTTTCTGGCAAAATCATTGGCAAGGGGTTGCAACCATACGGGATTATGGCGACAATGAGCGCGTAACGTTGGGATATTGGAAGCGGTAATGAAATACGATCAAAAAGCCTTGTATGCTGAGCTGACTCATTTTTATTTGAGCATTTGTGAGAAAGAGCAACTTGATGAGCCTCGTTTAAGAGGGCTTGTGGGGAGTTTAGTGCGCAAAGCTCGCCAAGCTATTCCAGAAGAATGGGATGATAAAGCTAAAATTCATCAACTCTTACAGCTATTTTACGGTGATTGGGGATTTCATTGCGATGCGGACAATTATTTCTATGCTCGCAATTTATACCTTCCATATATTTTAGAAGAACGAGAAGGCATGCCGGTGAGTCTTGGCGCCTTAATCCTTTATTTAGCTGCAAGTTTAAAATTACCGATTTATCCCGTGAATTTCCCGACCCAACTGATTTTACGTGCAGAAGTAGAGGGTGAAGTGGCGTTTATTGATCCTTGGAGTGGAAAATACATTTCAGTGGATGAATTGAAAAAACTCTATGAAGGCGCCTTTGGTTTTGGGGCTCAAATTCAACCTGAGGATTTAGCTCGAGCAGATATTCCGATGCTTACCGCACGTTTCCGTCAGCTCGCAAAAAATGCCTTAATTCGTGAAGAACAAAACGATTTGGCTTTTAATTATATCCAATTCTTGTTAGCGGGAAGAAAAGATCCTTACGATATTCGCGATCGTGGGTTAGTGTTGGCGCAAATGGGCGCTTATCCTTCAGCCATTGAGGATTTGGAATATTTTGTGGATCAATGTCCGAATGATCCCACTTCTTCTCTGTTAAAAACTCAACTTTTAGAACTGAAAGGCGAAGCATTGAAAGATGCCAATGCCATCCATTAAAAAGGAAATATTATGCAAAATAAAATTGTAAAAATTGGCAATATTGATGTCGCAAATGACAAACCTTTTGTACTTTTCGGCGGAATGAACGTGCTTGAAAGTCGCGATATGGCAATGCAAGTTTGTGAAGCTTACGTGAAAGTGACTGAAAAGTTGGGCGTTCCTTATGTTTTTAAGGCATCTTTCGATAAAGCTAACCGTTCTTCAATTCATTCTTACCGTGGTCCAGGCATGGAAGAAGGTTTAAAAATTTTCCAAGAGATAAAAGAAACCTTTGGTGTGAAAGTGATTACCGATGTGCACGAAATCTATCAATGTCAGCCTGTTGCTGATGTGGTGGACGTGATTCAGTTACCTGCATTTTTAGCTCGTCAAACTGATTTAGTCGAAGCTATGGCAAAAACGGGTGCGGTAATTAACGTGAAAAAACCACAATTCTTAAGCCCTGGTCAAATGGGCAATATTGTCGATAAGTTTGAAGAATGTGGTAACGATAAAATTATCCTTTGTGATCGCGGTTCAAACTTTGGCTACGATAATTTAGTGGTGGATATGTTAGGCTTCGGTGTAATGAAAAAAGTGTCTAAAGGTAGTCCAGTTATTTTTGACGTGACCCATTCATTACAATGCCGCGATCCGTTTGGTGCAGCTTCAGGTGGTCGTCGTGAACAAGTGACCGAATTAGCTCGTTCTGGTTTAGCAATTGGCATTGCAGGCTTATTCTTAGAAGCGCACCCAAATCCAAATCAAGCAAAATGTGATGGGCCTTCTGCATTGCCACTTTCAGCATTAGAAGGTTTTGTCTCACAGATGAAAGCCATTGATGATTTAGTGAAATCTTTCCCTGAATTAGATACCTCTATTTAATAGAGAAGTGCGGTTGAAAACAGCGTTGTTTTTGACCGCACTTTTGTTCTGTAAAAGGAGATAACAATGAATATCGTATTTTTAGACAGCACCGCAATTCCGAAACATATTCCTATTCCTCGTCCAAGCTTTCCGCATAACTGGGTAGAGTATGAATATACTTCTGCGGAGCAAACCATTGAGCGAGCAAAAGATGCGGATATTATTATCACTAGCAAAGTGATTTTAAGCAGAGAGGTGTTGCAACAATTACCTAAATTAAAATTGATTGCTATCACCGCAACAGGCACCAATAACGTGGATTTAGAGGCAGCAAAAGAATTAGGTGTGGCAGTTAAAAATGTGACGGGTTATTCTGCCACGACGGTACCTGAGCATGTGTTGGGGATGATTTTTGCGTTAAAACATAGTCTAGCAGGTTGGCAGCGCGATCAAATCACTGGAAAATGGACTGAGAGTAAACAGTTCTGCTACTTTGATTATCCCATTACAGATGTGAAAGGTTCAACATTAGGCGTGTTTGGAAAAGGCTGTTTAGGTACGGAAATAGGGCGTTTAGCCGAGCTTTTAGGCATGAAAGTGCTTTATGCTGAACATCGAAATGCCACAACGTGCCGTGAAGGTT
>CAKVVS010000021.1:0-11597 GCA_934834395.1 Parahaemophilus parainfluenzae
GAAGTGGTGGGCGTAGATGCGGAGAAATATCTGCAAGGCCAATTAACCTGTGATGTGGTGCATTTAGCAGCGGGCGCTTCAACGCTGACAGCGCATTGCGATCCGAAAGGCAAAATGAACTCGTTGTTTCGCTTAATTAAGCTTTCTGCAGAGCAGTTTTTGATTTTAATGCCGAAAAATTTATTTGCTCCACTCGATCATTTAAAAAAATACGCCGTGTTTTCAAAAGTGACTTTTCAAGTATTGGATTGGCAAATTGTTGGCTTGATTAGTGAAAAGTGCGGTCGAATTCAAGCACAAATCATCTTGGATATTGATGAAAACCGAGCAATTTTGATCAATCCTACACCGTTAGATGTCACCTTTAATGGCGATGAAAAACAATGGCTTTGTGCGGATATTCAATCGGGCTTACCAAGCTTGAGTGCGGAAACGCAAAATGAATTTATCCCGCAGGCATTAAATCTACAAGCTATTGAACAAGCGATTTCTTTTACTAAAGGGTGTTATATCGGGCAGGAAACTGTTGCTCGAGCAAAATATCGTGGTGCCAATAAACGTGCGATGTATGTGTTTTCGGGGGAAACAGCGGTTACACCGAAAATCGGCAGCGAAATTGAAATGCAGTTAGATACGGCTTGGCGTAAAACGGGCTCGATCGTAAGTGCGGTCAATTTTGACGGTGTTTTATGGTTACAAGTGGTGATGAACAACGATTTAGAAGAAGGGACGCATTTCCGTTTACCTGAAGATGGAACAGTTCTGAAAATTGAATCTCTTCCTTATTCCATAAACAACTAAAGATATTGTCTCTTAATCTATTTTAAACTTAAAAATCCTTGGCGAAGTCAATCTTTGCAAGGATTTTTTTATTATGCCTTTTGTAATGAAAATTTATTTTCTAGCACAATTTCTGTATTTTTGTCAGATTTTTTGAATAGTTAAAAAAATGTTACAAGGATAAAAGGGAAATGTTAAAAAATTATGAGATCTTTGTCACATTTTCAATAAATTTCACTTAATAGGGTATAGGTTTTTTCTTTAAAACCCATAGAATACGCGCAATTTTTAGTTATGTAAGAGGTGTAAGTATGACCCTATCTTTTATTCTTAGTGTTTTTCCGATCATCCTGTTGATCTATTTAATGGTAAAGCGTAATGCATTACCTTCTTATGTTGCATTACCTTGGATTGCAACTCTAGTAATGGGGGTTCATCTTCTTCATTTTAATACCGATATAGTGACAATTAGTGCGAATGTGACTGCAGCAATCGTGGCTGTTCAAACACCAATTACTGTTATTTTTGGTGCAATTCTCTTTAACAAATTTTCAGAAGTATCTGGCGCAACTGATACGATGCGTAAATGGTTAGGCAATATTAATCCAAACCCAGTTGCACAATTAATGATTATCGGTTGGGCATTTGCTTTTATGATTGAGGGGGCAAGCGGCTTTGGTACACCAGCAGCGATTGCAGCGCCAATTTTAATGGGGTTAGGTTTTAATCCATTAAAAGTCGCCATGTTAGCTTTAGTGATGAATTCGGTTCCGGTTTCTTTTGGAGCTGTAGGTACACCAACTTGGTTCGGTTTTGGTCCGTTAAAATTAGATTCAAAATCGATTCTTGAAATTGGTTCGATGACAGCGTTTATCCACTCCATTGCGGCATTAGTGATTCCATTGATGGCATTACGCATCATGGTGACCTGGAAAGAAATCCGTCAAAATATTGTTTTCATTTATATCAGCGTATTCTCTTGCGTGATTCCTTACTTCTTAATTGCACAATTTAACTATGAGTTCCCATCATTAGTTGGTGGCGCAATTGGTCTCTTTATTTCTGTATTTGTAGCGAATAAAGGTATTGGTTTAGCAAAAGTTGAAAACAAGTTAGATAATAATGCAGTTAGCGCAGGCCAAGTTGCTAAAGCATTACTACCAACCGGTTTATTAATTTTATTCTTAATCGTTACACGTATTCCAGAATTTGGCTTAAAAGGCTTAATGAATAACAAAGATGTGTGGTTCTCCACAGCGTTAGGTTCATTAGGTACATTTGAAGTCAGCAAAGGTTTAATTTTTAGTTTGAAAAATATCTTCGGTTCAGAAGTGAGTGAAAGCTATAAACTTCTTTATGTACCTGCGTTAATTCCATTTGTAATTACCGTATTAATTTCATTACCACTTTTCGGAGTGAACTTCAGCAGAACAAAAGGCATTTTTAGTACAAGCTTAAGCCAAGTAAAAAATCCATTTATTGCCTTAATGGGAGCCTTAGTGATGGTAAACTTGATGTTAGTGGGTGGCGAGCATTCTATGGTAAAAATCATAGGTCGTACCTTTGCAGAAGTTACCGGTAGTGACTGGACAATCTTCTCATCCTTCTTAGGTGCTGTAGGCGCATTTTTCTCAGGTTCAAATACCGTATCTAACTTAACATTCGGTAGCGTACAATTATCGACAGCAGAAACTACAGGTTTATCTGTGACTTTAATTCTGGCGTTACAATCAGTCGGTGGTGCGATGGGTAATATGGTATGTATTAATAATATCGTAGCAGTTTCTTCCGTGTTGAATATTCAAAACAAAGAAGGAACAATCATTAAGACTACGATTGTACCAATGGTCGTTTACGGTATCATTGCAGCCCTTTGCGCAAGTTTCTTAATTCCGCTATTCTATGCGCTCTAAAATAGAGGCAAAAAGCAACCGCACTTTGTGGGCGGTTGCTTAACTTTTATCGAATATTTTACTTTTTATTTTCTATTATTGTTGGAGTAATTATTTATGAACGTAAATTTCTACGTTACTTGTATTGCCGACGTAGTAAAGAGCGGTGTGGCAAAAAACACTGTATTACTACTGGAAAAACTCGGTTGTAATGTTATCTTCCTTGAAAAACAAGGCTGTTGTGGGCAACCAGCATTAAACAGCGGTTACACCAAACAAGCCATCCCTGGCATGAAAAACTTAGTCGAAACCTTTGAAGTGAACGATTATCCCATTGTTGCCCCTGCAGGTTCCTGTGTTTATGCTATCAAAAACTATCCTGACTATTTCACTAAAGCTGGTGAGTTAGGTTGGGCTGAGCGAGCGAAAAAGGTCGTCGCACGTTTCTGTGATTTAACGGATTTCATCGTCAATAAATTAGGTGTAACAGATGTTGGCGCCTATTTGCCTGGTAAAGCGGTTTATCATCCTTCTTGTAGTCTTACTCGTAAATTAGGCATTGTTGATGAACCAATCGCTCTCTTGAAAGGTGTAAAAGGGTTAGATCTTCTTCCTATTCATAATCAACAAACTTGCTGTGGCTTTGGTGGAACTTTCTCTGTGAAAATGGCAGAGATTTCTGGCGAAATGGTGAAAGAAAAAGTTGAGCATATTGAAGAGGTTGAACCGCAATATTTAATCGGTGCAGATGTAAGTTGTTTATTAAATATTGGTGGTCGTTTACAACGCGAAGGCAGCAAGATCAAAGTGATGCACATTGCGGAAGTATTAATGCAAGGGGAGAAATAAGATGTCATTGAAAACTAGTAATCTTCCTTTTAAAGCGCGTGTCGATCATGAAGTGCATAACACCATCATGCGTAAAGCGGTGGTGAAAGCTCAAGAAACTATTGGGGCTAACCGTCAAAAAATGGTGGACGAATTAGGTCATTGGGAAGAATGGCGTGATTTATCTAAACAGATTCGTAACCATGTTTTAGCTAATTTAGATGCTTATTTGTATCAATTAAGCGAAAAAGTGATGGAAAATGGCGGTAAAGTGTATTTTGCTGAAACGGCCGAAGAAGCGAGTGCTTATATTCGCAAAGTAGCATTAGAGAAAAATGCGAAGAAAATCGTAAAATCCAAATCCATGGTGACAGAAGAAATCGGTTTAAACGAAGTGCTTGAAAAAGAGGGCATGCAAGTGATCGAAACCGATTTGGGTGAATATCTATTACAAATTTCAGGTGATAAACCATCCCATATCGTTGTGCCTGCAATTCACAAAGATCGTCACCAAATCCGCAAAGATTTATCTGAAAAACTCGGCTATGAAGGTGAGGAAACGCCTGAAGATATGACGCGTTTCGTACGTGAAAAAATTCGTCAAGATTTTTTAGAGGCTGATATCGGTATCAGTGGTTGTAACTTTGCTGTAGCGGAAACCGGCTCAGTTTGTTTAGTGACAAACGAAGGTAACTTACGTTTAGCGACGACCTTACCAAAAACACATATTGCCGTGATGGGAATGGAGCGTTTAGCGCCAACTTTCCAAGAGGTGGATGTGTTAATTACGATGCTTGCTCGTAGTGCGGTAGGGGCGAAATTAACTGGTTATAACACTTGGTTAACCGGTCCTCGTCTTGCTGGTGAAACCGACGGTCCTGAAGAATTCCATTTGGTTATTGTGGATAATGGCCGTTCAGATATTTTAGCGTCTGAATTCCAAGAAGTTTTACGTTGTATCCGTTGCGGTGCTTGTTTGAATACTTGTCCGGCATATCGTCAAATCGGTGGTCATGGATATGGTTCTATTTACCCGGGGCCAATTGGTGCAGTGATTTCTCCATTATTGGGTGGCTACGATGAGTTTAAAGAATTGCCGTATGCTTGTTCTTTATGTAATGCGTGTAACTCTGTCTGCCCAGTGCGTATTCCATTAGCGCAGTTAATCTTAAAACACCGTGAGAAAATGGTAGAGTTAGGTAAAACTCCCGCGATGGAACGTTTATCTATTTTTGGTTTCACCACAGCCAATGCCAACCCAACACTATGGAAAACAGGTGTGAATATCGGTGCAAAATTAGCGGGTAAGCTGATCAAAAATGGGAAAGCACCAATTACATTTGGTGCATTGGGTGAATGGACAAAAGCACGAGATTTACCACAAGCAGATGGCGAAAGTTTCCGTCAATGGTTTAATAATAGAGAGAGAGGGTAATAAGCATGGATTTACAAAATCGCGAAAATTTTCTTAATAAATTAGCGGCGAAAATGGGTAAAGCCCGTGCTATCATACCTGAACCGATGGATGTACCAGTCAATACATACCCAACTGAGCGTTTAACTCATTTAAGTGCGGTTGATTTAGCGAATGAATTTACCAATTCTGCTAAAACCATGATGGTGGATGTAAATGTGTGTAGAGAGTCTGATGCAGTACAAACCTTACTTGCTCTCTGTGAAAAATATGGCGGCGGTGATGTTGTGCTTAATTCCGATGAAAGATTGACCGCACTTGGTATTCCAGCGGCGCTTGAAGCGAAATATACTTGCCATACATGGTCACCAGAAACGGCACAAGATAATATTAGTTTTTCTGAAAAAGCTAATCTTGGTGTGGTTTATGCAGAATATGGTTTGGCGGAAACTGGCGGAATCGTCTTATTCTCTAGTGCAGATCGTGGACGTTCAGTGAGTTTATTACCTGAAAAATCGATTGTTGTTGTACGTAAAAGCCAAGTACTTCCACGTGTTGCACAAGTGGCGAAAGTATTACACGATAAAGCACAACAAGGCGAGCGTATGCCATCTTGTATCAATATTATCTCAGGTCCAAGTTCAACGGCAGATATTGAATTGATTAAAGTGATTGGCGTACATGGCCCAGTAGCAAAAATCTATTTAGTCATTGACGACTTATAAGAATCATCCATGATGAAAAGAGAGAACTACAATGTTCTCTCTTTTTTTATTTTTTTAAAATCCGCTATAATTCTGAAAAACTCACGAATTGAATATTATGACTTATTATCTTGGCATTATGTCGGGCACCAGTCTTGATGGTGTCGATATTGCTCTTACTGACATCCATTCGAATCAAACCAAATTAATTGCGGCCGATTTCACGCCGATGCCAGCAAATTTACGTGAAAAAGTGACCGCACTTATTCAATCTGGCGAAACCACTTTACAGGCTCTAGGGGAGCTTGATCATCAATTTGGTTTTCTTTATGCCGATTGCGTAAATGCCTTTTTACGTAAACATGAGTTAAAACCTGAGCAGGTCGAAGCCATTGGCTGCCATGGTCAAACAGTGTGGCATTCCCCAAAAAGTCAATTCCCGTTTACCATGCAAATCGGTGATATGAATTTATTAGCCGCTAAAACAGGTATTACGGTTGTTGGTGATTTGCGCCGTAAAGATATGGCGTTTGGTGGACAAGGGGCGCCTTTAGTACCCGCTTTTCATCAAGCGGTATTTTTTGATCCTAACTGGGCAACGGTGGTGCTTAATATTGGCGGTATTAGCAATATATCGTTATTGATACCCGAACAGCCTGTCATTGGCTTTGATACGGGAACCGGTAATGCCTTGCTCGACCAATGGATCGAAAAACATCAAGGCAAAGCTTACGACAAAAATGGTGAATGGGCGGCTTCAGGTCAAGTGAATCCAGATTTGTTAGCGGTATTATTAGATGAAGATTTCTTTCAGCTTCCACCACCGAAAAGCACAGGGCGTTAATTATTTATTTGGGTTGGGCTAGACAATAAAATAAAAAAAATAACAGCAAAAACGACCGCACTTTTACCACAAGATGTGCAAGCCACCTTGGCTGAATTTACCGTGCAAAGTATTGTATTAGCCCTTAATAATATTCAGACGACATTACCATGCAGATTACTTGTTTGTGGCGGAGGTGCTAAAAATCAGGTGATCATGAATGGTTTAAAACAGGCATTACTAAATTGGCGTATTCAACTGACGACGGAATTAGAACTTGATATCGATTATGTGGAAGCGGCGGCTTTTGCTTGGTTGGCCTATCGTCGTATGCATAATTTGCCCGCTAATTTACCGAGTGTGACGGGTGCCACAAGTGCGGTCAGTTTAGGGGCGATTTTTCCAAAGGAATAAACCATGGCAGAGAATTTATTACAAACCCTTTCAACTTTAATTACTGAGCAACGGAATCCCAATTCCATGAATGTGGATAGTTTATCTGCATTGGAAATTGTGCAATTAATGAATAAGGAAGATAAACAAGTGCCTTTGGCAATTGAAAAATGCTTACCTCAAATTGCCCAAGCGGTCGAATGTATTGTTGCTGCATTTCAACAAGGTGGTCGATTAGTCTATATTGGCGCTGGAACCAGTGGTCGATTAGGCGTACTTGATGCTTCTGAATGCCCGCCAACATTTGGTGTGTCACCTGAAATGGTGAAAGGTATTATTGCAGGCGGCGAGCGCGCATTACGTCATCCAATTGAAGGTGCCGAAGACAGCAAAACGCACGCCGTGGTTGACTTACAAACCATTCAATTTTCCTCAAAAGATGTCTTGGTTGGTATTGCTGCGAGTGGCCGAACACCTTATGTGATCGGTGCATTGGAATATGCGAAAAGTTTAGGTTCAGTGACGGTTTCGATTGCAAGTAATCCGAATTCAGCGATGGCGAATATTGTGGATATTGCTATTGATACGGTAGTGGGGCCAGAAGTGCTGACTGGTTCGAGTCGCTTAAAATCAGGCACCGCCCAAAAATTAGTACTGAATATGCTTACTACGGCTTCCATGATTTTAATGGACAAATGCTATCAAAACTTAATGGTGGATGTGCAAGCAAGTAATGAGAAGCTGAAAGCTCGTGCCATTCGTATCGTCATGCAAGCCACGGATTGCGATAAGACACTCGCAGAAGAGACATTAAAGCTTGCCGATCAAAATGCGAAATTAGCAATTATGATGATTTTGAGTGGACTAGATCGTGCTCAAGCGGAAGCTTTATTAGAAAAACATCACGGCAAGTTACAACTTGCGTTGAAATAAGCAAAAAATAAAACGCTAGGCATCAAACCTAGCGTTTTTTATCATTTAATAGTTTGCTCAATTAGCAATCTTGTTTACCGTAAGCATCTTGACGTAGAATTTGACGAACGCCTTCCTCAAATTGTGCTAAAACTTGATCTGCGTCTTTTGGATCTTTACCGCGAGCATCAAGGTAGAACTTGATTTTCGGCTCAGTACCAGATGGACGAGTGATTAAGCGGCTACCGTTTTCTAATACGAATACAAGGATGTCGCTTTGGCGATCAGTTTTAGTGTGGTCGATGAATTGTGCCACTTTAACACCACCTACTTCTTCTGGAGGCGTGTTGCGAAGTGCGGCCATTAATTTACCAATTTCAGATAAATCGCTTACACGAATAGAAATTTGACCACTGACATAAGCACCGAATTCTTGCGTGAAGTCATTGGCGTAATCCGCTAAGGTTTTGCCTTGTGCTTTTAAGTGACGCACTAAATCTAAGAACACGATAGCTGCAGAAATACCATCTTTATCGCGTACTTTATCAGGATCAACTAAGTAACCAAGCGCTTCTTCGAAACCGAATAATAAGCCTTGAACTTTACCGATGTATTTGAAACCGGTTAAGGTTTCTTCTGATTGGAAGCCGTATTTTTTCGCAATTTCAGCAAGCGCTGGAGAAGATACTAAAGAACACGCTAATACGCCTTTCTCACCTTTTGCATGATATTGTTTTGCTAAATACCAACCTAAGAAACAACCTACTACGTTGCCGTGTAAAGGTTTCCAGTTACCTTGTGCATCTGGAACCGCAACCGCTAAACGGTCTGCATCTGGGTCATTGGCAATAATGAATTCCGCATTCTGTTCTTTTGCCACTTTAATGGCTAAGTCTAATGCGCCTTTTTCTTCTGGGTTAGGGAAGTTTACCGTTGGGAATGTGCCATCTGGCCATACTTGTTCAGCCACAATATGAGGTTGTGGAAGACCTGCTTTGGTTAAGGTTTTGCTTAATACTTCATAGCCTACACCGTGCATCGCGGTATAAACGTAGTTAATGTCTGCTTGAGGTTCTTTAGCAAGAGAAGCGGTTTTTTCAATATAAGCGTTAACCACTTCATCATCTAGCACAACATAATCTTGACTACGTGGTAAATCTTTTACATTGCCTGCTGCTACTTTGTCGATTAATGCCGCGATATCTTTATCTGCAGGAGAAACGATTTGGCCACCGCCGTTCGCTTTACCTAAATAAACTTTATAACCATTATCTTCTGGTGGGTTGTGACTTGCAGTCACCATGACACCTGCGGTGGTATCAAAATATTGGATTGCGTAAGCTAATACTGGCGTTGGTAATTTACGTGGAAGTAAATAAGCTTTCACGCCTGCACCCGCCATGATTTCAGCGGTATCACGTGCGAAAACATCAGAGTTTTTACGACCATCGTAACCAATCACGATGGAAGGTTGTTTGTCGTAATCTTTTAAATAATCTGCTAAACCGCCCGCAGCTTGTGCCACTAAAACACGGTTCATACCCATAGGGCCTGCTTGTAATGGTCCACGAAGCCCCGCAGTACCAAATTGTAAACGGCCACTAAAGCGAGCTTGTAATTCAGATTGTGCTTTTTCATCACCATTTTTCGCCGCCGTTAAAAGTGCGGTTAATTCTGCGTGAGTTTCTGCATCAGGATCTTGATTTAACCAGTTTTGTGCAATATCAAAAAGCGTTGTCATGATGTTTTCTCCTTGTAAAAAGTAATTCTGGATAGACTAACGGAAAATGGATCGGATTAAAACGACTATTTTTCTTTTTTCCTGAAAAGATAAGCTTTTTTTGATCGCAATCGTTTTCTAATAAAATAAAAACAGCGTAAAATATTCACGCTGTTAAATGATTTTAGATTATGAAATTTAAAATTTATTTGCTGAAATCCACTAAAGCATCACGAGTAATATCTGTGATATTCTTATTGCTTGTTAGTGTCATTGCTACACGCATTTCTTTATGAAATATATCGAGCATATTCTCTACGCCACGTTGACCATCTGCTCCAAGAGCATATACAAAAGAACGACCAATCATAGTAGCATCAGCACCTAATGCAATCATACGTACTACATCTAATCCATTACGAATACCACTATCTGCAAGAATTTTTATATTACCTTTGACGGCATCGGCGACATAAGGTAAAGCTTGAGCTGTTGATGGTGTCCCGTCTAGTTGTCTACCTCCGTGGTTGGATACCACGATCCCATCAGCACCAAAGCGAACAGCATCTTTAGCATCTTCAGCATCTAAAATACCTTTGATAACCATCGAGCCATCCCAAAAATCACGTATCCATTCTAAATCTTTCCACGAAATAGAAGGGTCGAAGTTGTCAGTTAACCAACCAATGTAATCATCTAACCCTACCGGTTTACCCATATATTGAGAAACATTACCTAATGTAAATGGACGCCCCTTCATGAGCATATCGTAAGACCATAATGGATGAGTGAAACCTTGTAATGTTCGACGAAGCCATTTATATTCGCCACTCATGCCTGAATGCATATCACGATAACGTGCACCAGGGGTTGGCATATCTACAGTAAAGACTAATGTCTTGCAACCTGCTGCTTTTGCTCGTTCGAGAGCATTTTTCATAAAGCCTCGATCTTTTAGAACATAAAGTTGGAACCACATGGAACGTTTGAGTGTTGGAGCTACTTCTTCAATTGGACAAATTGATACAGTTGAAAGCGTAAATGGAATACCTTTGTTATCAGCAGCTTTTGCAGCTTGAACTTCACCACGACTTGCGTACATGCCACATGCACCTACAGGAGCCAATACTAACGGCATAGAAAGCTTTTCACCGAATAATTCAATTTCAGTATTTAATTGAGACATATCATTGAGCACACGTTGCCGTAATGCTATGTTAGATAGATCGCTTACATTACGTGTAAGTGTATGTTCAGAATAAGAGCCACCATCAGCATAATGAAACATAAATGGGGGAACCTTACGTTTAGCAACTTGACGATAGTCGTTTGCGGATGAAATAATCATATTTACCTCGTTATTAATGATAATCATTATCTTCTATTGTAGGTTAAATTCATTAATAAAGGTATTAGTTTTTGAAGATTTGTAATTAGGAAATAAAAATGCACGATTTTCCATCTGAATCGTGCATTTAATTGATTTTGCTCGTGAAGAGTAAAATTACTAAAGAAGGAGAGCAGAGCCCCATTTAATAATATCAAAGAAGAATTTGTTTTGATTGGTGGCAATGCCATCACCACTTTTCTTCAGTGTGCCATCGTCATTTTTCGTTTCATCTACCATGCCATTTACATACTGGCCTTTTACCACATCTAAGTCTTCTTTTGCCTGAGTACGTAAGATTTGGCAAGCTTTTGGCTCTAATGCATCGACATCACCAAGTTCTGCGCGGAATTTCTTAAATTGATAGGTCGCATAATTCATCGATTTTTCATCTTTTTGAATCATTTTTACATAGTCTTCACCTATGATTTTTTCTAACGGATAGAAAAAGACATATTGGGAATGAATATAGCTATCTTCTTTGGCAAAATGTTGTTGCTGAATGCGAGTTAAATTTGGATAGATACATTGTTCAGCTTGTTTACTCGCTACAGCCCATGTTTTTGCATTGGCATCAGACAGGAGATAGTCTGCTTGTGCGAATTCAGCAGGAATAGTTGATTGTGATGAACCAAATAAACCACAAGCATTCAATAACATGATGCTGCTTAAAAAAATAATTTTTTTCACTTAAATTTCCTTACTAAAGTTGGAATGGCGGAATTTTAACAATAACGACATAAT
>CAKVVS010000022.1:0-1674 GCA_934834395.1 Parahaemophilus parainfluenzae
GTTTAATTATTTGAGGTCAATCATGAACGAACAACGTCGAGATTTTTTTAAAAACAGTGCACTAGGCCTAGCAACAATTACATTAGGTGCTGGTTTAAGCCTTATTCCTTCTGCTCAAGCGGAAGAAAAAGCCTCAAATACAGCAACTACTGCAGTTGAGAATTTACCAGAAATTGAAGCTGAACTAACGCTTGCGCCAAATGTGCCAAAACCGATTGAACGTAACTATCCAGCAAAAGTCGTGGTAAAACTGACCGCACTTGAGCAAATTATGGATTTAATGGATGGTGTGCAATTTAAATTTTGGACATTAAACGGTAGTGTGCCTGCGCCGTTTATCCGTGTACGCGAAGGCGATATGGTGGAAGTTCAACTTTCCAACTCAGCGAGCTCAATGATGCCACACAGTATCGATTTCCATGCTGCCGCTGCACCAATGGGGGGAGCTATTGCGAGTGAAACCCCTCCAACCCGCACATCCACCTTTCAATTTAGAGCATTACGTTCGGGCATTTATTTGTACCACTGTGGCAGTCAGCCTGTGGATATTCACCTTGCTAAAGGCATGTATGGTTTAGTTTTAGTTGAGCCGAAAGAAGGCTTGCCAAAAGTGGATCGCGAATTTTACATCATGCAAAGTGAATTCTATACCAAAGGTGAATTTGGCGATCCCGGCTTGCAACCATTCAGTATGCAAAAAGCCATTGATGAACGTCCTGAATACGTCCTCTTCAACGGCAAAGTCGGCGCAACAATGGATGGAAATGCCTTAAAAGCGAAAACCGGTGAAACCATTCGTCTATTCGTAGGAAATGCAGGACCAAATTTATGCTCTTCTTTCCACTTAATTGGTGCCGTATTTGATAATGTGTATGTGGAAGGCGGTACGCTTGTTAATCATAATGTTCAAACAACTTTGGTTCCATCTGGCAGTGCTACCATGGTGGAAACTCGAATTGATGTACCGGGCACTTATGTCTTTATGGATCACTCGATTTTCCGTGCTGTAAATAAAGGCACAATGGGACAAATCGTGGTCGAAGGCGAAAAAAATCCGAATATTTATTCCGGAAAACTAAAAGACGAAGTCTTTAAAGAAGCCAATCCACAAAAACCACAACCTGTTCCTTACGAAATTGACAGTCATAAAGGAATGGATATGGGGCATTCTCATCACGAACATTCTGATGCGAGTTCCGGTGCAACCAGAAAATAGATTAAAAAAATATGAGCAATATTAATTACGAAGGCATCGAGCAGATGCCA
Organism: Parahaemophilus parainfluenzae; assembly: GCA_934834395.1. Lineage (GTDB taxonomy): Bacteria > Pseudomonadota > Gammaproteobacteria > Enterobacterales > Pasteurellaceae > Haemophilus_D > Haemophilus_D parainfluenzae_Q. The sequence goes on from CAKVVS010000022.1 coordinate 1,267, forward strand.
CTTCGCACCTTTACAGAAAAGGCTTATCTTAATTATTCAATGTACGTCATCATGGATCGTGCATTGCCTTTTATTGGCGATGGCTTAAAGCCTGTTCAGCGACGTATTGTCTATGCGATGTCAGAACTAGGTTTAAATGCCGCGGCAAAATTTAAAAAATCTGCACGTACCGTCGGTGATGTGTTAGGTAAATTCCATCCACATGGTGACTTAGCCTGTTATGAAGCCATGGTTTTAATGGCTCAGCCCTTTTCTTACCGTTATCCTTTGGTAGATGGGCAAGGAAACTGGGGGGCGCCAGATGATCCTAAATCATTTGCGGCAATGCGTTATACAGAATCTCGCCTATCCAAAATTTCTGAGATTCTATTAACTGAATTAGGCCAAGGCACCGTTGATTTCCAACCA
>CAKVVS010000022.1:1684-11406 GCA_934834395.1 Parahaemophilus parainfluenzae
ACCAAACTTTGATGGCACTTTAGAAGAACCACAATATTTGCCTGCACGTTTGCCTCATATTCTGTTAAACGGTACTACCGGGATTGCCGTTGGTATGGCAACCGATATTCCACCACACAATATTAATGAACTGGCGGATGCTGCTGTCCTGCTATTAGATAATCCAAAAGCAGGATTAGATGATGTACTCAATATCATTCAAGGCCCAGATTTCCCAACTGAAGCGGAAATTATTTCGCCAAAAGATGATATTCGCAAAATGTACGAAACCGGTCGTGGCTCCATTAAGATGCGAGCAACATGGCATAAAGAAGACGGTGAAATCATCATTAGTGCACTTCCTCATCAATCTTCACCCTCTAAAATCATTGCACAAATCGCTGAGCAAATGACGGCGAAAAAATTGCCAATGGTGGAAGATATTCGTGATGAAGCTGATTATGAAAATCCTGTGCGTATCGTGCTTGTGCCACGTTCAAATCGCGTTGACACGGACGCCTTAATGGCGCATTTATTTGCGACGACTGATCTCGAAAAAAGCTATCGTGTGAATATGAATATGATCGGGCTTGATCATAAACCAGCCGTGAAAGGCTTACTTCAAGTTCTTACCGAATGGCTGACATTCCGTCGTACAACAGTAACGCGTCGTTTACAACATCGTTTAGATAAAGTACTCGCTCGTTTACACATTTTAGACGGTTTGATGATTGCCTTCCTCAATATTGATGAAGTGATTGAAATTATTCGTACTGAAGATGAACCTAAACAAGTTTTAATGGCTCGCTTTAACTTAAGTGATGAACAGGCAGAAGCCATTTTAAACTTACGTTTACGCCATTTAGCCAAATTAGAAGAACATCAATTACAAGCTGAAAAAGATAAACTCGAAGAAGAGCGGTCAAATTTAGAGTTAATTTTAGGATCTGAGCGTCGCTTAAATACCTTGATCAAAAAAGAAATTCAAGAAGATGCGAAAAAATACGCCAGCCCTAGAATGTCTCAATTAGTTGAGCGTGAAGAAGCGAAAGCCATTTCTGAAAGTGAAATGACCCCAGCAGAACCTGTTACCGTCATATTATCTGAAATGGGCTGGGTACGCTGTGCAAAAGGTCATGATATTGATCCGGCAGGATTAAGCTATAAAGCAGGCGATAAATATCTCGCGCACGCTTGCGGTAAAAGTAATCAGCCCGTAATCTTTATTGATAGTACTGGTCGTAGTTATGCTTTAGATCCATTAAGCTTACCTTCTGCGCGTTCACAAGGTGAACCGCTCACCGGTAAACTCACATTACCGGCCGGTGCAACCATTGAACAGGTTATTATGGAACCTGAAAAACAAGAATTATTGATGGCATCAGATGCAGGATACGGTTTTATTTGCAAATTTGAAGATTTAATTGCACGTAATAAAGCTGGAAAAGCCTTGATTTCTTTGCCAGAAAATGCGAAAGTCTTGAAACCTGAGACACTTTCCGAGTCGGCCTCACTTCTTGTGTCCCTCACTTCAGCGGGTCGAATGCTGATTTTTCCGGTACGAGATTTACCGGCATTATCAAAAGGGAAAGGCAACAAAATCATCAGTATTCCAGCAGCGAATGCAAAAGCGCGGTCAGAATTATTGGTGAAATTGTTCTTAATTTCAGAGCAAGCCAGCCTTGAGTTCCATTCCGGTAAACGAAAAATCACATTAAAACCGGAAGATCTGCAAAAATTCCGTGCGGAACGCGGCAGAAAAGGCTCCCAATTACCACGTGGATTACATAGTAATGTTGACATTGTGGTGGTTGAACCTGAACACAACTCATAAGAATTCTCGAAACCAAACTAAATAGGAGGATATTTCGTGAATATTGTTTTTGATACCTATCAAACACTTGCTTTAGCAAGTTTTGTATTATTACTCGGTTTTTTTCTAGTAAAACGCATTCGCGTTTTACAAACATTTAATATCCCTGAGCCTGTCGTTGGCGGCTTTATTGTGGCTATTGCATTAACCATTTTATACAAAGTAAATGGCACTTCATTCACTTTTGAGAAAAGCTTACAAACATCTATGATGTTGGTATTCTTCTCCTCTATCGGTTTAAGTGCAAACTTTGCTCGCTTAATTAAAGGCGGAAAACCATTAGTTATCTTCCTATTGGCGGCAGGAATACTCATTGTTTGCCAAAATGTCATCGGTATTGTAGGTACTCAATTATTAGGCATTGATCCTGCTTACGGCTTACTTGCTGGTTCAGTTACCCTAACCGGTGGTCATGGTACAGGTGCGGCATGGGCAGAAACATTCACTAAAGAATTTAATCTACCGGCTGCGACAGAAATCGCCATGGCATGTGCAACATTCGGTTTAGTCTTTGGTGGTATCTTAGGTGGTCCAGTATCTCGTTATTTATTAAATCATCAAAAACAAGGTGAGAACCCAGAGAATGATGAAGTAGATGACGTACAAGAAGCATTTGAGCACCCAACTTATAAACGTAAAGTGAATGCACGCTCAATCATTGAAACCATCGCGATGCTTTCTTTATGTTTACTCATCGGTCAATATTTAGATGGCTTAACAAAAGGTACACACATTCAATTACCAACATTCGTATGGTGTTTGTTTACAGGTGTAATCATTCGTAACAGCTTAACTCACTTATTCAAATTCCAAGTGGCTGATTCAGCGATTGACGTATTAGGTAGCGTAGGTTTATCTATCTTCTTAGCGATTGCTTTAATGTCTCTCAAACTTTGGGAATTAGCAGGTCTTGCAACAGATGTATTAGTTATCTTAGCGGTTCAAGTTGTCTTCATGGCTTTCTTCGCTATCTACGTCACATACCGTATGATGGGTAAAGATTATGATGCAATTGTATTAAGTGCGGGTCACTGTGGTTTCGGTCTCGGCGCAACACCAACAGCCGTCGCTAACATGCAAGCGATTACCAGTCGTTTCGGACCTTCTCACAAAGCGTTCTTAATCGTACCAATGGTAGGGGCATTCTTTATCGACTTATTAAATAATGGTATTTTAAAAATGTTCTTAAGCCTTGTTAAATACCTTCACTAATAAAATATAAAAAGAAAGGCTGACATTTTGTCAGCCTTTTTATTTACTTGCTACTCAGTCAGCGTCTTGACTAAATCCATCACAAATTCTAACCGCGCTTTATTTTCTGGAAGTGCTTTCACAAACTTAAATTTTAATGGCCCATCAAAGCGATAAACAATTGGATTTTGTTGAATCAGTTTAATGAATTTTTCAGGATCAACTTTTGCTGAAGGTGAGAATTCAATAAAGCCTCCTTGAGCTCCCGCATCAATCTTCAGTACTTTTAATGGTTTCACCATTAAACGCATTTCAGCAATTTGTAAAAGATTTTTCGTTGCTTCAGGTAATAAACCAAAACGGTCGATTAATTCAACTTTTAATTCGTCTAACTCTTGTTTGCTTTCTGCTGCTGCAATGCGTTTATAGAACGACAAACGCATATTCACATCTCCCAGATAATCCTCAGGCAATAGGGCTGGAACACGTAACTCAATTTCGGCTTGCTGATGTGTAATCTCTTCTAATGAAGGTTCTCTTCCCTCTTTTAAGGCTTTCACTGCTGCATCGAGCAATTCCATATAAAGTGAGAAACCGATGCTTTCAATTTGCCCACTTTGTTCATTTCCTAATAATTCACCGGCACCGCGAATTTCTAAATCGTGCGTCGCAAGAATGAAACCTGCACCTAAGTTATCTAAACTTTCTAATGCCTCTAAACGACGTTTCGCATCTTTCGTCATTAATTTCGGTGGAGGTGTAAGCAAATAGGCATAAGCTTGATGATGGGAACGCCCTACTCGACCACGCAACTGGTGAAGCTGAGCTAAACCAAAATTATCTGCACGTTCAATAATGATCGTATTTGCCGTAGGTACATCAATCCCTGTTTCAATAATGGTGGAACAGACTAAAACGTTATAACGTTGATGATAAAAATCACTCATCACACGTTCAAGTTCACGTTCTCGCATTTGACCATGACCAATCACGACTCGAGCCTCAGGGACAAGTGCGGTCAGTTTTTCTGCTGTATTTTCAATACTCGCCACATCATTATGCAAATAATAAACTTGCCCACCACGCAAAATCTCACGCAGGATGGCTTCACGAATGATTAAATCATCTTTTTGGCGAACAAACGTTTTGATACTCACTCGGCGAGCCGGTGGCGTCGCAATAATAGAAAGATCGCGAATACCATTCATCGCCATATTCAAAGTACGAGGAATTGGTGTTGCGGTCAGCGTTAAAATATCAATATTCGCTCGAAGTTGTTTAATTTTCTCTTTCTGTCCCACACCAAAGCGATGTTCTTCATCAATGATGAGTAAGCCAAGATCAGAAAACTTCACATCGGATTGAATTAATTTATGGGTTCCAATCAGAATATCGACTTTTCCTTCGGCTAAATTTTCTAAGATTTGTTTTTGCTCTTTAGCTGTTTTAAAGCGAGAAAGCACTTCCACATTAACCGGCAAATTAGCAAAACGATCTTTAAAATTCTCGTAATGCTGTTGAGCTAACAAGGTTGTTGGGACTAATACAGCTACTTGTTTATGATTCATTACCGCCAAAAATGCTGCACGTATCGCCACTTCAGTCTTTCCAAAACCTACATCACCACAAACCAAACGATCCATCGCTTTAGGTTGGCACATATCCGAAATGACTGCGTTAATCGCCATGGCTTGATCGTGCGTTTCTTCAAAAGGGAAGGTTGCAGCGAATTGCTGGAATTCCTCACGATCATATTTAAATTCAAAGCCTTTTTTCACTTCTCGTTGGGCATACACATCAAGCAATTCAGCGGCCACATCACGAATTTTTTCAGCGGCCTTTTGACGCGTTTTCGCCCACGATTCATTACCTAATTTATGTAATGGTGCGGTTTCATCTGAGCCGCCTACATAGCGACTAATTAAATGAAGAGAACCAACAGGCACATAAAGTTTGGACTCATTCGCATAATTGATCAGCAAATATTCTGCTTTTAAGCCCCCTGTATCAAGCGTGACTAACCCACCATAACGCCCAACACCATGATCTAAATGCACCACAGGCTGACCAATTTTTAATTCAGCCAGATTGCGCACTAAGGTATCTGGATTCACCGCCTTACGTTTATCACGCTGGCGTTGTTGTATTCGCTCGCCTAAAATTTCATGTTCAGTAATAACGGCGAGTTTAGCCTCATCAAGAATAAAACCTTGCTCAAGACGACTTACCCACAGATTAAACTTGTCTTGATTGGCTTCAGATAAGGTTTTAATTTGTTTTGGTTTAATTTTTAATGGTGAAAGCAAATCCAGTAAAGTTTCACGTCGTCCTTCAGTTTCAACTGAAAATAAAACATTTCCTTTAAAATGCTCAATAAACTGACGAAGTTGCGATAACGGTTCTTTTTGCTGTGATTGAATGGTCACGGCTGGTAATGCGGACACCGCTAAATTTTTCTGACGAACAGATGACCGCACTTTTTCTGCTTTAAAATTAATTTTAGGATAATTTTTTAATGCATGATTTACCGCATCAATGCTTAGCCACAAACGTTCTGGCGGCAAAAGAGGGCGCATTGGATCAACTTTTCGATGCTCATAACGCTGTTTGGCATCAAGATAAAAACGTTCACCTTGTGCTTGATTTTTTTCCATATCCACAAACAACGTTTTTTCTGGCAAGTAATCAAACAATGTTGCCATTTCATCAAAGAATAACGGCTGCCAATATTCAATCCCTGAAATTAATGTACCTTTACTGATTTGCTGATAAATATGTTCAGGATCACGACGAATTTCACCAAAGGTTTCTCTAAATTGTGTACGGAAAAATTCAATACCTTTCTCATCTGTTGGAAATTCGTGTGCAGGTAATAAATTAATGGATTGAATTTCATCTAACGTTCGCTGCGTATCGACATCAAAAGTACGAATCGAATCAATTTCATCATCAAAAAAATCTAAGCGAAATGGAACCGCACTTCCCATTGGGAAAAGATCTAAAAGTGATCCGCGCACAGCATATTCGCCATGTTCGAGCACTTGCTCTACAGAACGATATCCAGCTGACTCTAATTGTAATCGCAATTTTTCAATAACAAGACGATCACCTTTTTTAATCAAAAGGACATTGTGCTGTAGATATTTCGGCGGGCACACACGTTGCATTAATGTGCTAATCGGCAAAACAAAGATGCCTTTTTTAGTATTTTGCAAATGAAATAGTGCACTTAAACGAGAAGAAATAATTTCTTGATGAGGCGAAAAAGAATCATAAGGCAACGTTTCCCAATCAGGAAAAAACTGAACGGGCTGAGAAGTTAAATCCGGTAAAACTTGTGATAAACGAACCGCACTTTTGGTATCCGGTGTCACAACCACCGTCAATCCATCGTATTGCTCTGCAATTTCACTAACCGCAAGTGCATCTGCACTCACCAATACATTGCCAAGAATTTTATGATCATTGGGCTGAGTCGGAATATCAAAATTAAAATAGGTTGTTTTCATAAGTGCGGTCAATTTTTATCTCATTTTTGCATGAACAGCTTGTTAGTTTAGCAAATTCAATCTAGTTTTCAATAATTATCTGTATAAAAAAACAGGGTTATCTTAACCCTGTTTTCTTTTATTTTTTGAGTGGTTCTAGTGGTTTCTCTTTTTTTACCTGACCATCATCATCAAATTCAATGCGTGGCATACAACCTCGACAAGAGCCTTTATCTAAACCGAGCTCTTTGCAAAACTTATTATATTCATCTACCGCTTTACGAAACCAACCTTTTTTTTCTTGTTCGCTCATTTTGCCTCCTTTTTTAATTTTTGTGCAATTTCCGAACGTAATAATTTTAACCCATTTTTCTTATTATAGGGTATCTGTTTCGTGATGAAATAATCTCTCATTAAAGGGCAATCTTTTTCATCTAAATTCATTAAAAATCGACGAATTGCCGGCAAAGCGGAAGCTAAAGTGCGGTGAAAATAAGCGAAGTTTTTTAGGCTTAACCAATCTCCATCAAGCAATTCCCAATCTACTGATGTGGTATTAAATTCCTGAGCAAGTGGATGGAAAGACAAAGGCATATTCCGTTGAAAAGATTGCTTTGCTTCTCTTTCTAATTCAATCCCTTGTGCAGAAAGCCCTTTTAGAGCGATAGCTGAATAACAACCACTACTCGCCTCTAAATGCTCGCCTAAATGAACAAGAGAAAAACCACATTTCTGCCAAAATTGAGCCAGTTCTTTGGTATAACCGAAACTCACTGATAAATAATCCAGATCGGCATTTTGTGTGATGTATTCAATAAGTTGTGTACCAATACCATGCTGCTGCCACATAGGCTGAACCGCAATTCTCGAAATACGTAAAGAATGTAATTCACAAGCCTTTTGTAGCTGCGCATGAAAACAAAGTGCTTGAGGCACGAGATTGCCTTTTGGGCGTCGAGTCCCCTGCTGAATCGCTTCAATGAGGGCTGCATCTTCAATCCCACCTTCTTTTAACACCCAAACTGCACCTAGTAAATCTTGTTTATTTTCAGCGGTAAAAAAACGCTGCGCATTAGCATCAAACAATCGTCGTAGATCTAATGGTGATGTACGATAATGAGCTAATGTCATCAAGCCATAGAATTGAGACAATGAAGAAAGTATTTCCTCTTGTGATCGTTCAGCAATTTGACAGAACTTGCTTTTATCGTATGCTGTTTGTTTAAACTCATCCTCTACATTCAATAATAAAAGCTCATCGATAAATGCCTCTAAAGCATCATCTTTCGACCAACGTAGCGGTTCAATAAGCTCAAAGTTAGAAAAAGTGCGGTTAATTTTTTGCTTAAATTTAAGCTCAAAGCCTCGTCCTGTTCCCTCATAACTATGAATAGTTGTCGTAAATAAAATATGCTTAAAATGGTGGGAAAAAGCAGTAAGTTGAGCAATCGGCAACATTGCCGCCTCATCTACAAAAAGCCAAGCATTTTCAGAAAAAGAAGGATCATTTTGCAAAGCAAGGAAAAGCGCATCTGGTGTAATAAAGATAATTTCTTTTTGTGAAAATTCACCCAAAATATTAACCGCACTTTTATTTGGAGCTGTGAGGTAAATTTTAGTATCCAGTTGATTCGCTAATAAGCCTGCTAGAGCTGATTTCCCTCTTCCTCGTTTGGCAGTAAGAAAGTATAGTTCAGATTCTTTTTGTAAGATCTGCTCAATAATTTTCTGCTGATCTAAGGTCGCGTTGTGATTTACAAATTCTCGCTGAAAAGTGCGGTCAAATTTTAAATCATTTTGATGATAAAGGACGGGAAAACCATATTTATGAATACAATGCTTAAAATATGCAATAAATCTTGGCGTCGTAATTGCCTCAAGCGAACCTGACCAACGAAGACTATCTTCGTCTATTTGGGAATGAAGTTTCTCCCAATTTGATAGCAAGACAATTAAGGCACCATTCATTTTCAATGTACCGGCCGCAATGGCAAGCGCCTCTAAATGGATACCTTTTCGTGCATCAAACAAGATCGCCTCAAACTCTTGCCCAAGAAGATTTTGAATTTTAGAAAACTCATTAATGATCAAGGTATTTGCCGGCAAATTAGACGGCATATTCTCACTGATCAAAATTTGAAAATGACGTGTCATGAATTATTTTTCTAAATATGCTTCTAATTCAGCTACATTTTGAAACCATTCATTACTGAGTTGCTTTATCCATAAAGCAATATCAGATGTCCAATTAGGTAATGACGTGTCTTGAGCCTGTTTTGCAATATTTTGAATATTAACAAGCCCCACTGATGCTGCAGCGCCTTTTATTTTATGTGCCACATCTGACACCATTTGTTGCATATCTGCGTTTGTAAGATAATCTTCATACGCCGTTTCTAATTCATCTAAATAAATTGGCATCCACTGTTTGAATAACTCCACATTAGCTTTAGCTTGTGATTTCCCAATTAACTCAATAAGTGAAATATTAATACCTTCTTGAACTTGAGGGAGATCTTCTTCATCAGAGGTAGTCTCTATATCATCTCCTAAGAATGTTTTAAAACACTGACGTAATTCCGTCAGAGAAAGAGGCTTACGCAACACGCCATCCATACCCTGATTTTGATATTCTTCTTCGCTGTGCATAACGTTTGCCGTGAAAGCAATTAAAGGTGGGAGAAAATCATAAATCCCTTCTTCATAGTTTTTACGTAAATAATATGCAATATCAAAGCCTGACATATCTGGTAACTTAATATCAAGAAAAACAATATCATAAGTATTTTTCTCAAATAATTGGATAGCCTGTTCACCATTCATCGCAACATCAACATAATGCCCTTGCTTTTCAAGAATACTTTTGGCTACAACCACATTCAATTCAACGTCTTCTACTAATAAAATAGAAAGATGCTGCATGGCTTTTTCAGCATTACCATCATGAGCCTGAGCTTTTTCTGCAATGATCGTTAAGTAAAAGGTTGAACCTTTATTCAATTCACTTTCAACCGTTAAATCCCCTTGCATTAATTGAGCTAAATTCTTAGAAATTGCAAGACCAATGCCACTTCCAGCAGAACGATGAATATTATCTTTAACCTGATAGTACATGGTAAAAATCTTATCTAATTCGCAAGGTGCAATTCCTGCCCCCGTATCAGTAACACTAAATTGATACTGATTATCTT
>CAKVVS010000023.1:0-11077 GCA_934834395.1 Parahaemophilus parainfluenzae
TTATAAGAGATTTTGAATTTCAGATGGAATTAATTTGGGCGAAGGAATCCAAACTTGTTTATGTCGGTTTAATTCACCTTTTTCAAGAACTATTGAGCTCTTAGGTACTTTGAATGCTTTACTCAAAAATTTGAGCAGATGGGCATTTGCTTGACCATCAACAGGTGGTGCCGTGATCGTGATTTTGAGTTCGTCATCATGCAATCCCACAATTTGATCTTTGCTGGCTTTGGGTTGCAGAATAATTTTAAGACGTAATCCTTCAGGCGTTTTTTCGATTGCAGATATAACTAAATTTACTCACCACATTTACAATAAGGGCTGGAAAATCCAGCCCGAAAAATAATATTATTTTTGACCGCACTTTAAGCGGCGATGGCCCATAAAACCTGGAAGTAGTCGTAAAAGAGATTATTCAAAAATAATAGAACAATGGCGATAACCATTGGTGAAAAATCAATCATACCTACGGTTGGTAAAATACGTTTAATTGGCTTCAATAGTGGCTCGGTCAGTTGATACAACGCATAGAATGCAGGATTATTACCACGATTAAACCAACTTAAAATGGCACCGGCGATTAACACATAGAAAATAGCTATACCGATATTTTTAATCAGCCCTAATACGCCCAATAGTAGGAAGTAGTTGAGATTTAATCCGCCAAATAGAACTGATTTTAATCCGCAAAGCAAGAAGACTAAAACCAGTGCAGCGGTTTCCACTTTTTTCACCACCGGAAAAATTTTACGCAATGGCGCAATAACTGGCTGGGTTAATTTCAGCGTAAATTGAGAAATGGGATTGTAATAATCCACGTTCGCTAATGGCAGCCATACGCGTAAAATTAATACTAAACAATACAGATCAATAATCGATCCTAAAAATAACGCAGTTTGGGAAATTTCCATTATAACCAACCTTTCCGTTTGAAATAGATATAAGGTGTAAGTGCCGCACCAATCATTAAGCCAATAGCCATTGGGTAGCCATATTTAAAATGAAGCTCCGGCATAAATTCGAAGTTCATCCCGTAAGTGGATGCCACAAGTGTTGCCGGTAGGAACATTACAGACACCACCGAGAAGAATTTCATGATTTTATTCTGCTCGATATTAATATAACCCATTGCCGCCTGCATTAAAAAGTTTACTTTTTGGAATAAAGACTCATTATGCGGTTGTAAGGATTCGATATCTCGTAAGATTTCACGAGCTTGTTCCAACTGATTTGCCGGTAAGCGCGTTTTACGTACCAAGAAACCCAATGCACGTTGTGTATCCATCAAACACAAACGCACTTTAGAACTGGTATCTTCTTGTTCTGTTAGGGTATTTAAGGCTTCATTGAAAGCTTCATCTTGCGTACCGTTTAAAATCACGCGACTTAATTTTTCTAAATCCGCATAAACGTTTTCGATAACATCCGCTAATTGCTCAATTTTGGTTTCAAATAAGTCGAGCAAAACTTCATACGCATTGCATTCTAATAAGCGCTGACTACGGGAACGCATACGATATAAACGGAATGCGGGTAATTCACGATCACGTAGGGTAAATAAGCGCCCATCACGAATAGTAAACGCCACACTTGCGAGGTCGGCGTAGTTTTCTTCGTCTTCACAATAGAAGAATGAGTGCAAGTGCAAGCCGTCTTCGTCTTCAAAGAAACGCGCGGATGCTTCGATGTCTTCTAATTCGAGGAATGAGGCGAGACTTTGTCCTAAGCCTTCTTGCAACATTTCACGTTCTTCCCCTGTCGGCTCCAGTAAATCTAACCAAATGGCAGAGCTGAGATCGGCTGGTTCGTCATCAATACGAAGCAAGCGGGAATCGTTAATGGCAAAAGCGTTAATCATTGGTCATACTCCTTTTGGGATTATGAAGATCCAACTGTGAACAAAAAAAGATCAAACGAAATTGGCACTAGAGAAAAGTGCGGTCAAATTTTTGTATGTTTTAAAAATGGGTTTCGTTCGATAAAAGATGCCGAAGAAAGGTAAATTGATTACCAGCGAGCTCTCGCTGATAAGAGGCGAGAGTCTAAAGCGATATTCGGTATCGACTATGACTGTCCAAAGTGTGTGTCCTTCTCGTTAAAAAATCGGTCGAATGTTACGCTTGAAAGGCGTATTCGTCAAGTGATTATTGAAAAGGACACGGCACTTTTTAATTAATTGGTATATTGATTAATTGCGTTAGTAACTTCTTGATCTTGATAAATATTATTAACAATATCTTTGAAGGTTTCGCCTAACACTTTTTGAATTTCATCATTGCTCGCATTAAATGCACCAGATTGTGAACGGGTTGCATTAAAGGTTTTATTGTATTGTCCGCGTGGACCTTGTACATAAACAACTGCTTGAATTTTGCTGTTTAAGGTATAACGTAAATTACCTTGCTCAACTTTAGCGTTGAATTCTTTTACATCAACAGTTACGCCAGCATTTGCATTATTCGCTTGTCCGATACGGAAACCTTTGCTAACTAAATTTTGTTGCATCACTTGTTGAAAAAGTTGAGTAACGCTTGGTGAGGCGTTTAATTTAATCAGCTCTCCTGATTTAGTATAAGTTGCAATTTCTTGTTGTGGACGAGAATCGCGAGTATTAACTGTTACCACTGCTGATTGGTTAATATTCATTGATGCAGTTGGTGATTGAGGGGTAAAAGTTAAGGTATTAGATTGCGCTTGGCAACCCGCTAAAAATAATGTCGCAGCGGCCAGCGTCATTGTTGATAATGCTTTGATTTTGTTTGTTACTTTCATAATTTCCTCATTGAATTAGGTTAATTTGTGTTATTCTTACAAACTTAACGCTGAATGTATAGCAAAAAGTTAGGGAGTTTATTTATGTCAAAACAGCAAGAATTATTAGAGAGAATTCAGGCCGAATTTCAACCGCACTTTGCCACCGTGGAAAATGAAAGCCATATGCACAGTTCCGGTCGAGGGGCTGATTCTCATTTTAAATTAGTGATTGTCAGCGATGCTTTTGAAGGCATGCGCAAGGTGCAACGCCACCAAAAACTTTATCAACTTTTTGCCGATGATTTAAAAAATGGTATTCACGCATTAGCGCTTCATCTTTATACAAAAAGCGAATGGGAAAGCCTAGGTGAAGCATTTCCAAAATCACCAAATTGTCTTGGTGTTGGACAGTAAGTATTTCCTTACGTTCCCTGTATTCCATTTCAATAATAAGAGAGAAGGCAAGAGGCTTTCTCTCTTTTTATTTTAACGTGAATTTATTTTTAACTCCTAATGAGTGTTACTCTAAAAACTTCACAAATATTTCACAAAAAGTATCGGCTAAAAGTAGAAAAAAAGCCCATTTTCCGCTAGAATGAAGCGCTTTTAATTTTCGAATTTCAATTTCTGGATGTGTAAGTAATCCCTTACTCGTCGAGGAATTAAACAGATTTGAGTTTTTAAATTTATGTGTCAGTTAATAACGCTTTGATCTTAAAAGTGTTTTCTGTCACGCTCAATCGCGAGATTGCTTTTAGAGTGTATGCTTTAATCGCAATCGTGTTTTTAACCTAGAAAAGTAGTGCAAACAGTATGATTACAATCAAAAAAGGCTTGGATCTTCCTATTGCAGGAAAACCAGCACAAGTAATCCATAGCGGTAACGCTGTGAATCAGGTTGCGATTCTTGGTGAAGAGTATGTGGGTATGCGTCCTTCTATGAAGGTACGTGAAGGCGATGTTGTGAAAAAAGGCCAAGTGCTTTTTGAAGACAAGAAAAACCCTGGAGTGGTTTTCACAGCCCCTGCGAGCGGTACTATCACTGTAATTAATCGTGGCGAAAAACGTGTATTACAATCTGTGGTCATTGATGTGCAAGGTAACGATCAAGTTACTTTCGCTAAATATAACGCAGGTGAGCTCAATACGCTTTCTTCTGAACAAGTTAAACAAAACCTCGTTGAATCCGGTTTGTGGACAGCGTTCCGCACCCGTCCGTTCAGCAAAGTGCCTGCCTTAGATGCAGAACCTTCTTCTCTGTTTGTAAATGCGATGGATACCAATCCTTTGGCAGCAAATCCAGAGGTGGTGTTAAAAGAGCATTGGCAAGATTTTATTGACGGTTTAACCGTGTTAAGTCGTCTATTCCCAAATAAACCATTAAATTTATGTAAAGCTGGCGATAGCAATATCCCAACCGTGGATTTAGCTAACCTAAAAGTACATGATTTTGGTGGTGTTCATCCTGCTGGCTTAGTGGGGACACATATTCACTTTATCGATCCGGTTGGTGCTCATAAAACCGTATGGCACATCAATTATCAAGATGTGATTGCTGTAGGTAAATTATTCACCACGGGCGAACTTTATGTAGAACGCATTATTTCTCTTGCGGGTCCGCAAGTGAAAGAGCCTCGTTTAGTTCGTACAGTAATCGGTGCTAACCTTTCTCAATTAACGGCAGGTGAGTTAAAAGACGGTAATAACCGTGTGATTTCTGGTTCAGTACTTTGTGGTCAAACAGCAAAAGATGCTCACGACTATTTAGGTCGTTATGCATTACAAGTTTCTGTGATTGCAGAAGGTAATGAGAAAGAGTTCTTAGGTTGGATTACACCACAATCGAACAAATATTCGATTACCCGTACCGTATTGGGTCACTTCGGTAAGAAATTATTCAACTTCACTACCGCAGAAAATGGTGGTGAGCGTGCAATGGTACCAATCGGTAGCTATGAGCGCGTAATGCCGTTGGATATTTTACCGACATTATTATTACGTGATTTAATCGTGGGCGATACAGATGGCGCGCAAGCGTTAGGTTGTCTTGAATTAGATGAAGAAGACTTAGCGTTATGTTCTTTCGTTTGCCCGGGCAAATATGAATACGGTTCAATCTTGCGTCAAGTATTGGATAAGATTGAGAAGGAAGGTTAAAAATGGGTTTAAAAAATCTTTTTGAAAAAATGGAACCCGCGTTTTTACCAGGTGGTAAATACAGCAAGCTTTATCCGGTCTTTGAATCGATTTATACCTTGCTTTATACACCAGGTACGGTAACGCACAAAAACACACACGTTC
Source organism: Parahaemophilus parainfluenzae (assembly GCA_934834395.1). Lineage (GTDB taxonomy): Bacteria > Pseudomonadota > Gammaproteobacteria > Enterobacterales > Pasteurellaceae > Haemophilus_D > Haemophilus_D parainfluenzae_Q. The sequence goes on from CAKVVS010000023.1 coordinate 5,056, forward strand.
GTGATGCGTTAGACTCAAAACGTATGATGATTACGGTTTTCCTTGCGTTGTTCCCAGCGATTTTCTACGGGATGTACAATGTGGGTAACCAAGCGATCCCTGCCTTAAATCAATTAGGCAATTTAGATCAATTAATTGCTAACGATTGGCACTATGCGCTTGCAAGTTCATTAGGTTTAGATTTAACCAATAATGCAACTTGGGGCTCAAAAATGGCGTTAGGGGCGATCTTCTTCTTACCAATTTACTTAGTGGTATTTACCGTTTGTACAATTTGGGAATTATTGTTCTCAGTGGTGCGTGGTCATGAAGTAAATGAAGGGATGTTCGTTTCAACCATTTTATTTGCGTTAATCGTTCCACCAACATTGCCATTATGGCAAGCGGCGCTTGGTATCAGCTTTGGTATCGTGGTAGCGAAAGAAATCTTCGGTGGTGTAGGTCGTAACTTTATGAACCCTGCACTTGCTGGTCGTGCATTCTTATTCTTTGCTTATCCGGCTCAAATTTCCGGTGACTTAGTATGGACTGCTGCAGATGGTTTCTCAGGTGCAACCGCACTTTCACAATGGTCTCAAGGTGGTCAAGCAGCATTACAACACACTGTAACCGGTCAACCTATTACTTGGATGGATGCATTCATTGGTAATATTCCAGGTTCAATGGGTGAGGTTTCAACGCTTGCGTTGTTAATCGGTGGTGCAGTGATTGTATTCACTCGAATTGCTTCTTGGCGCATTATGGCTGGTGTCATGATCGGTATGATTGGTACTGCAACCTTATTCAACTTAATCGGTTCTGATTCTAACCAAATGTTCTCAATGCCTTGGCATTGGCACTTTGTATTAGGTGGTTTTGCACTTGGTATGATCTTCATGGCTACAGACCCTGTATCTGCTTCATTTACCAACACGGGTAAATGGTGGTACGGTGCGTTAATTGGCGTGATGGCGGTATTAATTCGTACAGTGAACCCAGCTTATCCAGAAGGGATGATGTTAGCGATTTTATTTGCAAACTTATTTGCACCAATTTTCGACTACATCGTGGTTCAAGCAAATATCAAACGTCGGAGAGCAAGAACAAATGGCTAAATTTAATAAAGATAGCGTTAGCGGTACAGTTACCGTTGTTGTGTTGCTAAGTTTAGTGTGTTCTATCGTGGTTTCTGGTGCTGCAGTAGCATTAAAATCCAAACAAGATGAACAAAAAGCACTCGACGTTCAACGTAACATTTTAACTGTTGCTGGCTTAATGAAAGAAGATAATGCATCAGTAATTAAAGACACTTACAGCAAATTTATTGAACCACGTTTAGTGGATTTGCAAAGTGGTGATTACGTTCAAGCTTCAGCAGAAGAAATTAATAAATTTGAACCTAAAGATGCCGTTAAAGATCCAGCTAAAAGCCAAGCTATCCCAGCTGAGGCAGATAAAGCAGGAATTAAGGTTCGTGCAAACCAAGCGCGTGTTTATCTTGTAAAAGATGAACAAGGCAATGTAACCCAAGTTGTATTACCAATGTATGGCCGTGGTTTATGGTCAACCATGTATGGTTTTGTTTCTGTTGCACCAGATGCGAATACCATCAAAGGTATTACTTACTATGATCAAGGTGAAACAGCTGGTCTTGGGGGCGAAATTGCGAACCCACGTTGGCAAGCACAGTTCGTTGATAAAAAATTATTCGATGAACAAGGTAACCAAAAATTCAAAATCTACAAAGGTAGCTCTGCTGCAGATAAAGAGCACGGTGTAGATGGTTTATCAGGTGCAACTTTAACCAGTAACGGTGTTCAAGGTTCATTTGATTATTGGTTCAGCCAAAATGGCTTTGGTCCATTCTTAGCGAAATTTAAAGCAGGAGAAATCAAATAATGGCTGATGCAAAAGTAAACTTAAAAGGTCTTTTATTCGATCCTATTGTTAAAAATAACCCGATTGCCTTGCAAATTTTGGGTATCTGTTCTGCATTAGCGGTAACGACCCAATTACAAACAGCGATCGTTATGGCGATTGCGGTAAGTTTGGTAACCGGTTTCTCCAGTTTGTTCATTTCATTGATTCGTAACTATATTCCAAATAGTATCCGTATCATTGTGCAACTGGCAATTATCGCATCTTTAGTAATCTTGGTTGACCAAGTATTAAAAGCTTATGCTTATGGTTTATCTAAACAACTTTCTGTATTCGTCGGTCTTATCATTACAAACTGTATCGTAATGGGCCGTGCAGAAGCGTTCGCGATGAAATCACCTCCGCTAGAAAGCTTTGTTGATGGTATCGGTAATGGTTTAGGTTATGGTGCGATCTTATTAATTGTCGCTACATTACGTGAATTAATCGGTTCTGGTCGTTTATTTGGTTTCCCTGTATTCCAAACGATTCAAGACGGCGGTTGGTATCAACCAAACGGTTTATTCCTTCTTGCACCAAGTGCGTTCTTTATTATCGGCTTCGTTATTTGGGGCTTAAGAACGTGGAAACCTGAGCAACAGGAGAAATAATCAATGGAACATTATATTAGCCTATTCGTGAAGGCGATCTTCATTGAAAACATGGCGCTCTCTTTCTTCTTAGGGATGTGTACTTTCCTTGCAGTTTCTAAGAAAGTTTCTACGGCATTTGGCCTTGGTGTTGCGGTAACAGTGGTACTTGGTATTGCGGTGCCTGCGAACCAATTTGTATACGAACATGTATTAAAGGATGGCGCATTGGTAGAAGGTGTAAGCCTTGAGTTTTTAAACTTTATTACCTTTATCGGGATTATTGCGGGTCTTGTTCAATTACTTGAAATGACTTTAGATAAATTCTTCCCAGCACTTTATAACGCATTAGGTATTTTCCTTCCACTTATCGCCGTAAACTGTGCGATCTTTGGTGGTGTATCTTTTGCGGTACAACGTGAATACACTTTTGCAGAATCTGCAGTTTATGGTGTGGGTGCAGGGTTAGGTTGGATGTTAGCAATCGTTGCACTTGCAGGCTTAACCGAAAAAATGAAATATGCCGATGTACCGGCAGGCTTAAAAGGATTAGGGATTACCTTTATTACTGCAGGCTTGATGGCGCTTGGCTTTATGTCATTCTCTGGAATTCAGTTATAAGGAGGCATAAATGAGCGAATCTTCAATTTTATTATTAGGTGTTGCGGCATTTACGGTTATCCTTTTAGTGCTCGTTGCGATTATTTTATTCGCTAAATCAAAATTAGTGGATTCTGGTGATATCACCATTTCTATTAATGACGATCCTGAAAAAGCGATCACTTTACCTGCTGGCGGTAAACTACTTGGTGCATTAGCAAGTAAAGGTATCTTCGTTTCTTCTGCTTGTGGTGGCGGTGGCTCTTGTGGCCAATGTATTGTGAAAGTGAAAAGTGGCGGTGGTGAAATTCTTCCAACTGAGCTTTCTCATATTAATAAACGTGAAGCAAAAGAAGGTTATCGTTTAGCTTGCCAAGTGAATGTAAAAGGCAATATGGACGTTGAACTTCCAGAAGAAATTTTCGGCGTGAAAAAATGGGAATGTACCGTTATTTCTAATGATAACAAAGCAACCTTTATTAAAGAGCTTAAATTAGCGATTCCTGAAGGCGAAGAAGTACCTTTCCGTGCAGGTGGTTATATCCAAATCGAAGCTGATCCACATACGGTTTACTATAAAGATTTTGATATTCCAGAAGAATACCATGAGGATTGGGACAAATACGATTTATGGCGTTATGTGTCTAAAGTGGACGAGCATATTATCCGTGCTTACTCTATGGCTTCATACCCAGAAGAGAAAGGCATCATTATGCTTAACGTGCGTATTGCAACGCCTCCACCACGTCAACCTGATGCGCCTCCAGGTCAAATGTCTTCTTACATTTGGTCATTAAAACCAGGTGATAAAGTGACAATTTCTGGTCCATTCGGTGAATTCTTCGCGAAAGAAACCGATAATGAGATGGTCTTCATCGGTGGTGGTGCGGGTATGGCACCAATGCGTTCTCATATCTTTGACCAATTAAAACGTTTACACTCTAAACGTAAAATGTCATTCTGGTATGGTGCACGTTCTAAACGTGAAATGTTCTATGTAGAAGATTTTGATCAGCTTCAAGCAGAAAATCCAAACTTTACATGGCACGTGGCATTATCTGATCCGTTACCAGAAGATAACTGGACAGGTTACACCGGCTTTATTCACAACGTACTTTATGAAAACTACTTGAAAAATCATGAAGCACCAGAAGATTGTGAATACTACATGTGTGGACCTCCAGTGATGAACGCTGCGGTAATCAAAATGTTGAAAGACCTCGGTGTTGAAGATGAGAACATCTTATTAGATGACTTCGGTGGTTGATTTTAGTTAATCAAAACATCATGAAAACTGACCGCACTTTGTGATGAAGTGCGGTCAATATTTAAGGTGTTTTTAGAAAATTTTCTATGATTACAGGTAAATTTTGTTTAGTTTGCTAGTAGTTCACAGATTTAGGAAATCCAGATGAAAAAATTAATAAGCGGTATCGTGGCGGTGGCAATGGCATTAAGTCTTGCAGCCTGTGAAAAAGAAACAAAAGTTATCTCATTAAGTGGTAAAACAATGGGAACAACTTATCATGTTAAATACCTTGATGAAGGCTCAATGAAAGCAACATCTGAAAAGACGCATGAAGAAATTGAAGCTATCTTAAAAGATGTGAACGCGAAAATGTCCACTTACAAAAAAGATTCGGAATTGAGTCGTTTCAATCAAAATACCCAAGTGAATACACCGATTGAGATTTCAGCAGATTTTGCCAAAGTATTGGCCGAAGCGATTCGTTTAAATAAAGTGACTGAAGGTGCATTGGATGTAACTGTTGGCCCTGTCGTTAATTTATGGGGATTTGGCCCGGAAAAACGTCCAGAAAAACAACCTACACCAGAACAATTAGCTGAACGCCAAGCTTGGGTTGGTATTGATAAAATTGCCCTCGATATGAGTGCTGCCAAACCGACATTAAGCAAAGCACTTCCTCAAGTTTATGTCGATTTGTCCTCGATTGCTAAAGGCTTTGGCGTTGATCTGGTCGCTGAAAAGTTAGAACAATTAAATGCTCAGAATTACATGGTTGAAATCGGCGGAGAAATTCGTGCGAAAGGAAAAAATATTGAAGGCAAACCTTGGCAGATCGCAATTGAAAAACCAACTACAACAGGTGAAAGAGCGGTTGAAGCTGTCATTGGATTAGACAATATGGGAATGGCAAGTTCTGGCGATTATCGAATTTACTTTGAAGAAAATGGTAAACGCTTTGCTCATGAAATTGATCCGAAAACAGGTTATCCAATTCAGCATCATTTAGCCTCAATTACGGTACTTGCACCAACTTCAATGACTGCAGATGGCTTATCAACAGGGTTATTTGTGCTTGGTGAAGACAAGGCGTTAGAAGTGGCTGAGAAAAATAATCTTGCCGTTTATTTAATCATTAAAACAGATAATGGTTTTGTGACAAAATCATCCTCTGCTTTCAAAAAATTAACAGAAACAAAAGAATAGTTATGCAAACTTTATTTTTTACCCTAATCGTTTTTGTTGCAATTATTGTATTAATGTCTGTCGGCTTTATCTTTAAAAAACAAAGCTTAAAGGGCAGCTGTGGCGGGCTTTCATCACTCGGTATCGCCAAAGCCTGTGATTGCGATAAACCTTGCGACACTTTACAAGAAAAATTAAATGCTGGCGATGAAAATGCCAAAGCTGAATATGAACAAAAATTTGCGAAGAAAGACGATGATTCGCAATTTTATGAAGTGAAATAATTCACGCAAAATCAACAGCACTTTGTGCAATAACCTTAATTTATGGGGCGGAAGTCATTCCGCTATGTTTCAATCATTATCACCAATGTGCTTCGCCTTAACCGAAGTTACGGGAGACTTATGTTAATTTCAAATACTTATAATCAATACTTTCCTCAATTGACGCAAGAACAGCTTGCGAGAAATGCGACAAAAAAAGTCATTTGTGGTATGTCTGGCGG
>CAKVVS010000024.1:0-10886 GCA_934834395.1 Parahaemophilus parainfluenzae
GGCTTTAGGGATGCTACCAACAAAAGGTTTAACTTTCCCGTTAGTGAGTTACGGTGGTTCAAGTATCATTATTATGTCGGCAACTGTGGGAATTTTATTGCGTATTGACCATGAAAATAGATTACAACGTGGTGGTCAAGCACGTTTGAGAGATGATTAGGGATATTTATGAGTAAAAAATTATTAGTTATGGCGGGTGGTACTGGTGGACATGTTTTCCCCGCCATCGCGGTTGCTCAAACCTTACAAAAAGAAGGTTGGGAAATTTGCTGGTTAGGCACCAAAGATCGAATGGAAGCACAGCTTGTACCAAAACATGGTATTCCAATTCGTTTTATTCAAATTTCAGGGTTGCGTGGTAAAGGCATTAAAGCATTACTTGGCGCGCCTTTTGCTATTTTAAGAGCGGTATTGCAAGCTCGTAAAATTATCAAAGAATATCAACCTAATGCGGTATTAGGTATGGGTGGTTATGTATCTGGCCCAGGTGGCATCGCTGCAAAACTTTGTGGCGTGCCGGTTATTTTACATGAACAGAATGCCGTAGCGGGCTTAACCAATGAATGGTTAGCAAAAATTGCGACACGTGTATTACAAGCTTTTCCAACTGCATTCAAAGATGCCGAAGTGGTAGGAAACCCAGTTCGCCAAGATTTATTTGAAATGCCATCACCACAAGCGCGTTTTTCAGAAAGAAGTGGAAAATTGAGAGTACTTGTCGTGGGTGGAAGCCAAGGGGCTCGCGTACTCAATCAAACGATTCCACAAGTGGTTGCTCGTTTGGCGGATAAATTAGACGTGCGTCATCAAGTGGGTAAAGGTTCTGTTGAAAGTGTGACCGAACTTTATGGTGAACATGCAGATTCGGTCAAAATTACAGAATTTATTGATGATATGGCGGAAGCCTACGCTTGGGCCGATGTGGTGATTTGTCGTTCTGGTGCTTTAACAGTGTGTGAATTAGCAGCAGTAGGGACACCAGCAATTTTCGTGCCATTCCAACATAAAGATCAACAGCAATATTTAAATGCGAAATATCTTGCCGATGTAGGCGCAGCAAAAATCGTTCAGCAAAATGAATTAAATGCGGATGTGTTGGTCGATTTCTTAGAAAAAATAGATCGTGAAACCTTGCTAGCGATGGCGATTAAGGCAAAAGAAATGTCAGCACCATTAGCGGCTAAACGTGTAGCTGATGTCATTGTAGAGAATGCGAAATAAGAACAGAGAAGTTGAGGGATAGTAAATAAAAACCCTTAACCTAAAAGTGCGGTTAAAAATAAAGGTGAAATAATATGAAACATATTTCGGACGAGATTAGAAAAATTATTCCTGAGATGCGTCGGGTTCAACAAATTCATTTCATTGGTATCGGCGGCGCCGGTATGAGTGGGATTGCCGAAATTTTATTAAATGAAGGTTATGATATCTCTGGTTCTGATATTGCAGATGGTGTCGTGACTCAGCGTCTTGCTCAAGCTGGCGCAAAAATTTTCATTGGTCACCAAGCGGAAAATGTGCAAGGGGCGAGTGTGGTTGTGGTATCAAGCGCGATCCATGAAGATAACCCAGAATTAATCGCCGCTAAGCAAAATCGTATTCCCGTGATTCAGCGAGCACAAATGTTAGCTGAAATTATGCGTTTCCGTCATGGTATTGCGGTGGCTGGTACCCATGGTAAAACCACAACCACTGCCATGATTTCGATGATTTATACTCAAGCGAAACTGGATCCAACTTTCGTTAATGGTGGTTTAGTTAAATCAGCCGGTAAAAATGCGCATTTAGGTGCAAGTCGTTATTTAATCGCTGAAGCAGATGAAAGCGATGCCTCTTTCTTACACTTACAGCCAATGGTTTCTGTTGTGACGAATATTGAGCCGGATCATATGGATACCTATGAAGGTGACTTTGAGAAAATGAAAGCCACCTATGTAAAATTCTTGCATAACTTACCGTTCTATGGCTTAGCGGTGATGTGTGCCGATGATGCTGTGCTAATGGAACTTGTTCCTCAAGTCGGTCGCCAAGTATTAACGTACGGCTTCAGTGAACATGCTGATTATCGTATCGAAGATTATGAACAAACCGGTTTCCAAGGTCATTACACCGTAGTTTGTCCAAGTGGTGAACGTATTAATGTATTATTGAATGTACCGGGTAAACACAATGCGCTAAATGCAACCGCGGCACTAGCAGTCGCAAAAGAAGAAGGCATTGGCAATGAAGCGATTTTAGAAGCGCTTGCTGATTTCCAAGGTGCGGGCAGACGTTTCGACCAATTAGGCGAGTTTATTCGTCCAAATGGTAAAGTACGCTTAGTGGATGATTATGGCCATCACCCAACTGAAGTTGGCGTGACCATCAAAGCAGCACGTGAAGGCTGGGGAGATAAACGTATTGTGATGATTTTCCAACCTCACCGTTATTCACGTACTCGCGATTTATTTGATGATTTCGTACAAGTCTTATCCCAAGTGGATGCCTTGATTATGTTAGATGTGTATGCGGCAGGCGAAACACCAATCGTTGGTGCAGACAGTAAAGCACTTTGTCGTTCTATTCGTAATCTAGGAAAAGTCGATCCAATTTTAGTTTCTGATACGGAACAACTCGGTGATGTGTTAGATCAAATTATTCAAGATGGCGATTTAATTCTTGCCCAAGGCGCGGGAAGTGTAAGCAAAATTTCTCGTGGTTTAGCAGAATGTTGGAAAGCATAAATACATCGAAAAATAACCGCACTTTTGATGAAAATAAAAAGAAAACAGGATAAAACAATGAATTTAAAACAAGAAAAAATTGCTGTGTTGTTAGGCGGCACATCAGCTGAACGTGAAGTCTCTCTTAATTCTGGTGCAGCTGTGTTAAACGCCTTAGTAAGCCAAGGTTATAATGCACACGGTATCGATCCTAAAGAATATAATGTCGCGAATTTAAAAGCAGATGGTTTTGATCGCGTTTTTAACATTTTACATGGTCGCCGTGGTGAAGATGGCACTATGCAAGGTTTATTAGAACAAATCGGCTTACCTTACACAGGTTGTGGTGTGATGGCTTCAGCGTTAACCATGGATAAAATGCGTACCAAAATGTTGTGGAAAGCTTTTGGTTTACCTGTTGCCGATATGGAGATTGTGACCAAAGAAAACGCTCACGAACTAAACCCACAAGCCGTGGTCGAAAAATTAGGTTTACCTTTAATGGTTAAGCCGTCTCTTGAAGGTTCAAGTGTCGGTTTAACGAAAGTAAAAGCAGTCGAAGAATTAAAAAGTGCGGTCGATTATGCACTTAAATTTGATAACACCATTTTGATTGAAGAATGGTTGGCTGGCGATGAATTAACAGTGCCTGTTTTAGGTGGTGAAGTATTGCCGGCTGTTCGCATTGTGCCAGAAGGTGAGTTTTATGATTACGATGCGAAATATATTTCAGATAACACTCAATATTTTTGCCCAGCGGGTCTTTCAGCTGAACGAGAGCAAGAATTAGCGAAATTAGTTAAACGTGCTTATGACGTTGTGGGTTGTCGTGGTTGGAGTCGCATTGATGTAATGACCGATGCACAAGGTAATTTCCGTTTAGTAGAAGTAAACACGAACCCAGGCATGACAAGTCACAGTTTATTCCCTAAATCTGCGTCAACAGTCGGTATTTCATTTGAACAACTCGTCGTGAAAATTTTGGAGTTGAGTGCGTAATGAATGTAATTAAGCGCAAAAATACACCGCCAACGCAATTTGGTCGCTCATCCAACGGAGAAGGTAAATTCCGTTTCATGTTGCAGATTAAACTTGCTTTGGTGTTACTTTGTGCAGGGCTAGGGTATTTTGTTTATTCAAACTGGCAAAGTTGGCTTGAAAGCTTAGACGGTGATAGAAAAATTACTGCCTATGCATTAGTGGGCCAAAATGAATTTACCACTTATCCGGATGTGCAAGACGTATTGCTTAAAATGGGTTCACTTAAGGGCTTTTGGGGACAAGACGTTAAGCAAATTCAAGAGCAGCTTAAAACGATTCCTTGGGTAAAAGGTGCGGTGGTTCGTAAAATTTGGCCAAATCGTTTAAGTATTTGGTTATCAGAATATCAGCCAGTTGCCATTTGGAATAAAACAGAGTTTGTTACAAAAGATGGAACGGTTTTCCAATTGCCGATGGATAAGTTAAAAGAAAAAGCTTTGCCTTATTTAGGGGGGCCGGATTATCAAAGCTTGAAGGTATTAGAGGCTTGGAATCAAATTTTTGCTGATTTTAAGGCGAAAAATTTGCTGGTTAAAGGCGTGACAATTGATGATCGTGGTGCGTGGCAAGTTACGCTAGATAATGATATAGTATTGAAACTTGGGCGCGGAGATTGGAAACCAAAATTAGATCGATTTGTAACGATTTATCCACAAATTGAAGTGCCTGAAGGTAAACGAATTGATTATGTAGATTTGCGCTATGCATCTGCATCAGCAGCGGTTGGATTGATAGAGAAATAAAAAAATAATTCATTGGGTGTAATAAGAAAATGGCAAAAGAGTTGGAACCGAAAGTAATTGTAGGTCTTGAAGTTGGTACATCAAAAGTTGTTGCTGTCGTAGGGGAAGTGCTTCCTGATGGCGTAGTAAATGTACTTGGTGTGGGTAGTTGCCCATCGAAAGGGATTGATCGTGGCAGTATTACTGATTTAGATGCCGTTGTTAATTCTATCCAACGTGCCATTGAAGCAGCTGAATCAATGGCCGATTGCCAAATTATGAGCGTGACTCTTGCGATTACAGGTGAACATATTCAAAGCTTGAATGAGAGCGGCTTTGTTGCTATTTCTGAAAATGAAGTGACTCAAGATGAAATTGATGATGCTTTACATACAGCGAGCTCAGTGAAATTACCTGAGGGTCTTTCTTTATTACACATCATTCCACAAGAATATGCCGTAGATAAACAAGTTAATATTAAAAATCCATTAGGTTTACAAGGTGTTCGTTTAAAAGCAAACGTACACTTAATTGCATGTCACCAAGACTGGCAAAATAACTTGAAAAAAGCAGTTGAGCGTTGTGGATTACAAGTTGATAAAGTTGTGTTTTCCGGCTTTGCAGCAACACATTCTGTTTTAACTGAAGATGAAAAGGATCTTGGTGTTTGCTTGATTGATTTCGGTGCAGGCACCATGAATATGATGGTTTACACCAATGGCTCATTGCGTTTCAGCAAGGTTATTCCTTACGCAGGCAATATTGTCACGAATGATATTGCTCATGCATGTACCGTTTCTCGTGCAGAGGCAGAGCGCATTAAAGTGAATTATGCGAGTGCATTATATCCGGCACGTTTACATGGTGATAAGAAAATTGAAGTAGCAAGTATTGGTGGTCGAGCACCACGCGCTTTAACAAAAAGTGATTTATCTTTAATCACTTCAGCAAGATATATTGAACTATTAGGCGTTGTTAAGGACGAATTAGATAAGCTCAAAGCAGATTTAGAAACCAAACATATTAAATTTGAATTAATTGCGGGTGTTGTTATCACCGGTGGTGGTGCACAGATTGAAGACTTAAAAGATTGTGCCTCAAGTGTATTTGGTTGTCAGGTGCGTATTGGTAGTCCATTAAATATTACGGGTTTAACAGATTATGTAAATCGCCCACAATATTCAACTGTAGTGGGATTATTACAATACCATCATCAAAATAGTGATAATGATCCTGTGGATAGTAACTATGGTGATGAAGCATTAGGCAAAAAATTCTGGAAAGGCCTTAAAAATATTTTCAATAAAGTGAAATCAGAATTTTGATCATTTTGGCTTTTTCATTTACAATAGAAAAAATTTAACTTTTATTAATGTGCTAGCAGAGTATTAGCAGTAACGGAGAACAGCAAATGTTATACCCAGAGTATGGTGATTTTGAAGAGCAAACAGGTGCACTGATTAAGGTTGTCGGTGTCGGTGGAGGCGGCGGTAACGCAGTTAACCACATGGTTGCTAACATGGTGCAACAAGAATTCAATGGTAATTTCTTGGGCGAAAGTGCAATTGATAGCGAAGAACACGGTAAAATCGTATTCTATGCGGTGAATACCGATGCGCAAGCATTACGCAAAAGCCAAGTTCAACAAACTGTACAAATCGGTGGTGCAACAACAAAAGGTCTTGGTGCAGGGGCAAACCCAAATGTAGGTCGTAAAGCGGCTGAAGATGACCAAGAAGAAATCCGTAAAATGCTTGAAGGTGCAGACATGGTCTTTATCGCTGCCGGTATGGGCGGTGGTACAGGTACTGGTGCCGCACCAATCGTCGCTAAAGTTGCGAAAGAATTAGGTATTTTAACTGTTGCTGTTGTTACTAAGCCATTTAGCTTTGAAGGCAAAAAACGTATGCAATTTGCTGAATTAGGGATTAAAGATCTTTCACAATACGTGGATTCAATGATCATTATTCCTAACCAACAAATCCAAAAAGTTCTCCCGAAAAATGCAACGTTAATTGATGCTTTTGCTGCTGCAAATGACGTATTACGTAACTCTGTTATGGGCATCTCCGATATGATTACGTCTCCTGGTTTAATCAACGTGGACTTTGCAGACGTAAGAACCGTTATGTCGGAAATGGGCCAAGCAATGATTGGTTTCGGTTCAGCTCAAAGTGAACCAGGTGCAGGTCGTGCAGAAGAAGCTGCGCGTCTTGCAATTAAAAATGATTTATTAGAGAAAGTCGATCTTTCTAATGCTAAAGGTATTCTTGTTAATATTACCTCAGGTATGGATCTCGGCTTTGACGAATTTAACGTGGTGGGTGACACAGTAGGTAGCTTTGCATCAGAAGACGCGACTATCGTTGTGGGTACCAGTTTAGTTCCTGAAATGAGCAATGAAATTCGTGTCACGATCGTTGCAACAGGTTTAGGTGATGTTGTTGCGGCTGAGCCAGTTGTTATTGCTCGTCCTCAAGCAGCAGTACAACAAGCGCCAGTTCAACAACCAGTAGCACAAGAAACGATTCAACCACAACCGCCAGTTGGTTTACATGGTTTAGATGCATTAAGACATAATCCACAACCAGAACCAGCACAGGAACAAAATCCGCAATACGGTAACTTAAATAAACCGCTTGATCCAAGCCGTTTAGAACAGTTAAGAAATAATCCTAATTTCTTTAATCCGGCATCATTTGGTCGTGATGAGAAATAAGAGTAGAAGTAATCTTGTTGTGAAGCAATAAGGTAAAAGAGATGATTAAACAAAGAACATTAAAACAAAGCATTAAAGTCACAGGTGTAGGCTTACATAGCGGTAAAAAAGTAACATTAACGTTGCGTCCGGCTATGCCGAATACTGGTGTAGTTTACTGCCGTACTGATCTTAATCCGCCGGTGACTTTCCCTGCGAATGCGGATTCAGTGCGCGATACAATGCTTTGTACTGCACTTGTGAATGAACAAGGTGTGCGTGTTTCAACCGTAGAACACTTAAACGCAGCATTAGCAGGTTTAGGTATTGATAATATTATTATTGAAGTTGATGCACCTGAAATTCCAATCATGGACGGTAGTGCAAGCCCATTCATTTACTTGCTTTTAGATGCAGGTATTGAAGAACAAAATGCACCGAAGAAATTTATTCGTATTAAGAAAAATGTACGAGTAGAAGACGGTGATAAATGGGCAGAATTTAAACCTTACAATGGTTTCCGTTTAGATTTCACAATCGACTTTAATCATCCAGCGATTAGTAAAAATGTACGTAATTATGTGATGGATTTCTCTGCACAAGCATTCGTACATCAAATTAGTCGTGCAAGAACCTTTGGTTTCATGAAAGATATTGAGTATCTTCAATCTCAAGGTCTTGCGTTAGGTGGTAGCTTAGATAATGCTATCGTATTAGATGATTACCGAATCTTAAATGAAGATGGATTACGTTTCAGAGATGAATTAGTTCGTCACAAGATGCTTGATGCAATTGGTGATCTTTATATGTGTGGCTATAACATCATCGGTGATTTCAAAGCTTATAAATCTGGTCACGGTTTAAATAATAAGTTACTCCGTGCTGTACTTGCCGATCAGGAAGCGTGGGAATTTGTTACCTTTGAAGATAAGAAACAAGTTCCACAAGGTTATGTTGCACCCGCGCAGGTACTCATCTAACAATGTTTTGTTGAAAAGCTATACTTCTTTCGGGAGTATAGCTTTTTTATTTCCCATCTTGCTCTGTTATTTTTGTTTTCTGCGAAGGTAAAGAGCGGTCAAAAATAGAGGTATTTTTATTATGAAAAAATTATTTACCGTGCTTCCTCTTGTGCTAGCAACTTCTGCTGCAATGGCATATGAACAGGATAAAACCTATCAATTTACCATATTGCACACTAATGATACGCACGGACATTTTTGGCCGAATGCAAAAGGTGAATATGGCTTTCCAGCGCACAAAACAATTGTTAATCGCGTAAAAGCTGAAGTCGAGCAAAAAGGTGGCTCACTCATTTTATTAAATGCAGGTGATTTTAATACTGGTGTACCTGAGTCAGATATGCAAACAGCAGAACCTGACATTAAAGCAATGAACGCAATGGGCTATGAGGCAACTGTATTAGGTAACCACGAGTTTGATAATCCACTACAAATTCTTGATATGCAAGAAAAATGGGCAAACTTCCCATTCTTATCTGCAAACGTGATTAATACGAAAACCGGTAAAACCTTAGTTAAGCCTTATACCATTTTAAATAAACAAGATCTTAAAATTGCAGTGGTCGGTTTAACCACAGAAGATACTGCAAAATTAGGTAACCCAGAATACCTTCACAATGTGAAGTTTGAAGATCCAACAAAAGTAGCAAGAGCTACATTAAAAGAGCTAAATGAAAAAGTTAAGCCAGATGTAAAAATTGCTTTAACACATATGGGCTATTACTATGATGCGAAACATGGTTCAAATGCGCCGGGGGATGTGAGCCTTGCACGTAATTTAGATAAAGGCTCATTCGATATGATTATCGGTGGCCATAGCCATGATCCGATTTGCGTGGATGAAAAAGGCGTATGGATTAAAGATTATCAACCAACTCAGCCATGTAAACCAGATTTCCAAAATGGTACTTGGATTATGCAAGCATTTGAATGGGGTAAATACGTTGGTCGTGCAGACTTTGAGTTCAAAAATGGCGAATTAAAATTAGTGAATTATCAATTAATTCCAGTGAACTTGAAGAAAAAAGTGAAAAAAGAAGACGGTAAAACGGAATACGTAAATTACGCAGAAGAGATCCCACAAGATCCAGAAATGGAAAAACTTTTAAAATCTTACCAAGATAAAGGTGATGCTTTATTAAGCCAAAAAGTGGGTAAATTAAATGGTAAGTTAGAAGGTGACCGTACCATTATTCGTTTTGAACAAACTAACCTTGGTCACTTAATTGCAGAAGCACAACGTCAAAAAGCGAAAGCAGACATTGGTATCATGAACTCAGGTGGTATTCGTGATTCTATCCAAGAAGGTGATGTAACTTATAAAGATATTTTAAAAATCCATCCATTTGGTAATATTGTGAGCTATTTTGAATTAACTGGTAAAGAATTACTAGATTATTTAAATGTGGTGGCATTGAAAGAAGTGGATTCTGGTGCTTATGCACAATACTCAGGTATCAGCATGACAGTAAATCGTGCGGATAAGAAAGTTGAAAATGTGAAAATTCAAGGCAAACCATTGGATTTAAATAAAACTTACCGTATTTCTGTACCAAGCTATAATGCGGCGGGTGGAGATGGTTATCCAGTCATGACAAAAAATCCAACTTTCGTAAATACTGGTTTTATTGATGCGGATGTTTTAAAAGAATTTTTTGAGAAAAATTCACCTATTAATGCTGAAAAATACACCCCTCATAATGAAGTAACCTTTAAATAAGGAATGAAATGGCATTAGATTTATCAGAAATTCGTCAGCAAATTACGCAAATTGATCGCAGCTTGTTAAAGCTGCTTTCAGAGCGTCACCGCCTGGCATATGATGTAGTAAGAAGTAAAGAAGTGACGCAAAAAGCGTTGCGTGATTTAGAGCGGGAGCAACAACTCTTACAAGAGCTTGTGCAGTTTGCTGAAAGTCAAAATTATCAGCTTGAACCACAGTAT
Source organism: Parahaemophilus parainfluenzae (assembly GCA_934834395.1). Classification (GTDB taxonomy): domain Bacteria; phylum Pseudomonadota; class Gammaproteobacteria; order Enterobacterales; family Pasteurellaceae; genus Haemophilus_D; species Haemophilus_D parainfluenzae_Q. The sequence continues at coordinate 10,130 of CAKVVS010000024.1, forward strand.
ATTACGTCAGTCTTCCAAAAGATCATTGAAGATTCTGTATTAACACAACAAGTATATTTGCAGAAAAAGCTCAATGAGCAACGAGAAGAAACGTTACATATTGCTTTCTTAGGCAAGCGTGGTTCTTACTCTAATTTGGCTGCGCGTAATTATGCGGCTCGCTACTATCAGCAATTTGCTGAAATCAGTTGTGACTCCTTTGCTCAAATTTTTGAAAAGGTTGAAAGTGGAGAAGCTGATTATGGTGTACTGCCTTTAGAAAACACCACGTCAGGTGCAATTAATGAAGTTTATGATCTGCTTCAACATACCACCTTATCTTTGGTGGGCGAGTTGGCTTATCCTATCAAGCACTGTGTTTTAGTGAATGAGCAAGATGATTTAAGCAAAATTGATACGCTTTATAGCCATCCACAAGTGATCCAGCAGTGTAGTCAATTTATTCAAAGTCTTGAGCGTGTGCATATTGAGTTTTGCGAAAGTAGCTCTCATGCAATGCAGCTCGTGGCAAGCTTGAATAAACCGAATATTGCGGCATTAGGCAATGAAGATGGCGGCAAGCTTTACGGCTTACATGTGTTAAAACATAATATTGCCAACCAAGAAAACAACATTACTCGTTTTATTGTGGTAGCCAAACAAGCACGTGAAGTCTCACCACAAATTCATACTAAAACTTTATTGTTGATGACCACATCGCAACAAGCGGGTTCTCTAGTGGATGCTTTACTTGTGTTTAAAAAGCACGGTATTAATA
>CAKVVS010000025.1:0-10610 GCA_934834395.1 Parahaemophilus parainfluenzae
CTATTACAGGACAAAGTGGAGCTGTGTTGAATCAATGTTCGATTAATCCAACCAGTCCAACAAATGGTCCTGAATGGGGGTCTCTCTCTGCTGTAAAAATGACAAACTCAAGCGGACAATTAAATAATGTTAATGCTTCACTATCTATTCCAGCAAATAGACACAGTTCTTTTGCGGTAATGAATATCACTAATTCCACAACTGAAATCAATGGTGGAACCTATAGTATTACTAATCCTAACAATGCAGATGCTAATGGTTATTTATTTGAGTTAAATAATTCAACGGTAACCATGCATAACTCAAAAGTCTTGATGGGTGATAACAACCAAGACTCCATATTAGAGGCATTTGCTCTGAATCAGAAGAGTAAATTAACATTAAACAATGTGAATGTAACATCAAACAATGATAGTTCTATTTTTGTATATGAAGCGGAGAATCAAGCTCGGCCAGAATTGATCGTTAATAATTCCAATGTTTCAATTCCTCAAGGTGGAATCATTGCTTTAAGATCTGGGGTTAGCGAAGTTATCAACAGTCACTTCTCTGCGACCTTTAATAACTCAACAATAAATGGAGGTATGCTTGCTAGTGGTGAAAATGTTAAATTTAATGATGCAGAGAGCATTACAGAAAATATCCAACTAACCTTCAATAATTCTACTGTTTCTGGAGTTACTACTACCGATAGCAACAGTGCACTCAATTTAAACTTAAATAATAGCAATTGGACAACGAAAGCTTTCACTGATGAAGATGGCGTGGTTCAAACAACAAGCTTAACTAATTTAGATCTTAATAATGGCGTAGTAAATTTAGCCAATGATAACTACCAAGGTATCATTATTCGTGGCAACCTCACTGGCTCAGGTACATTCAACCTCAATACCAATATCGCTGAAAACAAAAGCGATAAAATCGTTGTTAAAGGCACTGCTGAAGGTAATCATAAAATTGGTGTAACTAATCAAGGTGCAAATGTTGCTAACGGCAAAGTGACACTTGTAGAAACCAATGGTGGTAATGCAGCGTTTAGCTTAACTAACCCGAATAATCGTGTAGATTTAGGGGCTTACCAATATTTCCTAACAAAAGAAGGGAATAATTGGGTATTAGCAAATTCTAAAAATGCGGTCACCCCAACTTCTCCTGCAGCACCTGTAACACCAGTTACGCCAAACAAACCTGTGGTGACTCCAAGTAATCCAGTAGTACCACCTGCAACTCTACCAAGCACACCATTACTTTCAGACTTAGCAAATGCACAAGTTTCTCTTCGCCAAGCACAATTGCTTTTAGTGGAAGATGATTTAAGTGGCATCCATCAACGTCTAGGTGAAGTGAAAAACGGTGAAAAAGGCAATGTGTGGGTTCGCAATGTGAATTCTCGCCAAAAATTAGCCGCACTTTCGACTGGTGAGAGTGAAACTTCTGGCTTTAAACAAAACGTACATAGCGTACGAGTGGGCGCTGATGCTGCTGTAACAGATAATCTCCGTGTTGGTGGATTTGTTGGTCGTAGCCAAGCTAACGTTGATTTCAATGGTCATTACGGTGATGGCAAAGTAAGAAGCAACAGCGTGGGCTTATATGCAGCTTACCTTGCAGATAACGGTATTTATGTAGATAACATTGTGAAATACAGCCGTTTACACGCTAACTCAGATCTCACCGAAAAACGTCATTACAACGCTTATACGATTTCGAGTGAATTAGGTAAACGCTTTAGCCTTGCAAACGATTGGACAATCACTCCTCAAGCACAATTAGCGTGGACACATATTTCATCACAAGAGAATGAAGATAGCTTATCTTCTGTTTATTCTCGAATTGGCTTACGTGTAGCCAAAGGCTTTGCATTAAGTAATGGTTGGAATTTACAGCCTTATGCAGAAGTAAATGCGGTTACTAGCAAAAACCGTAGCAGCAAAATTCATTACGCCAACAGTGCGCTTGATGTCGCAAGCAGCCGTGGACGTTTTGAAAGTGCGGTCGGTTTAAATGCTGGATTTGCAAATCATCGTTTTGGTTTAGAAGTAAGCCGTGCTGACGGTAAAAACTTCGACAAACCTTATGCAATTCAAGCAGTTTATCGCTATCAATGGTAATATAAGAGGGCGGAATAAAATCCGCCCTTTTTCTCTTTACTGAATGAATAATATGTCGAAACCTTTCCCTTCCCGCACATTTACAACCAAACGAATGGCAAACCCCACTCGTTCATTTAAGCCTAAAGCAAAGCCACTTACATTAGAACAGACGATTATCGTTTTATTTAACAAACCGTTTGATGTGCTGACACAATTCACCGATGAAAACGGCCGAGCGACATTAAAAGATTTTATTACCATTCCTAATGTGTATGCGGCAGGGCGATTGGATCGCGATAGCGAAGGACTGCTGATTTTAACGAATAATGGTGAAGTGCAACATCGTTTGGCGGATCCAAAGTTTAAAACAGAAAAAACGTATTTTGTGCAAGTAGAAGGTATTCCTGAAGAAACTGACTTAGATAAACTCCGGAAAGGCGTTCAATTGAAAGATGGGATAACCCAGCCGGCAAAAGTGCGCTTGATTTTTGAACCGGATTTTCTTTGGCCTCGCAATCCGCCTATTCGTGAACGACAAAGTATCCCAACTAGCTGGTTGGAAATCAAAATTAGTGAAGGGCGCAATCGACAAGTGCGACGCATGACTGCGCATATCGGTTTTCCGACGTTGCGCTTAATTCGTTATCAAATTGCGGGATTAACTTTGGATGGAATTGCTAACGGCACTTACCGTGCGCTAAATGAAGATGAAAAAATAGCGCTATTTCAACAGCTTGGATTGAAATAGCGCGATTGCTTTAGAAGCGGCTGTGTGCCGGTTGGGCATTTTCAACCTGCACGAAGAAACCCTGGTCGTTTAAGATCACACTGTAATCGGTTTCGTATTTCACCCCATTAGTTTCCACCAAGGAATGGCAGCTGCGAATACCTTTATCGGGATAGGATTGGGTTTCGCGGGCTTGGGTGATTTGTTTTACGGTCATTTGTGTGTGGGTCGCTTGGCCTTGTTGTCTGAAGGCATCGGATAATACGGCAAACACTTTTTGATCGTTACAGCTCGGTACAACCACGGATTTGGTTACGCTCTTGGTAGCTTTCGGAGCGGTTTGTTTGACTGCGCCGGTTTCCGTTTGTTGAGAACTAACCTTTTCCTTTTTCGCTGATGTTTTCACCTTATCCTGTTTTTTATGCGTCTCAGCCTGCTTGTTTTTGGCCTTGCTCGATTCAGCTTTAGCGGTTTTATGTGTCATTTTGTCTTTTTTACCGGTGAGCTTTTTCGCCTCGACAATTTTTGCACTTTTTTTCAGATGGGCTTTTGGTGTTTCAACTTTCTTTTTGCTCGCTTTCGTCGCAGCCTTTGGGGTTGCGGTTTTCTTAGCTTCGACTTTTTTCACCGCGGTTTTGACCGTTTTGGACGCCGTTGATTTTGTTGTATGCCCCGGTGAAGCGGCAAATGCCAAAACAGGCAAACAGACAAAAATCAAAGTGAGTAATTTTTTCATTCCGTTATACTCCTGAAATAAAAAGTGCGGTCAAAATTAACCGCACTTTAAGTATTCGTTTATAAATTAAAGGTAGTAGTGTTCTACGTAGTTTAATTTATCATCAAGTTTTAATACTAATGGTTGACCGGTTGGGATTTCAAAATCCATGATTTCCGCATCAGAAATACCGATGATGTGTTTTGCTAAAGCACGTAGAGAGTTACCGTGCGCAACCACTAAAACACGTTTACCGGAAAGCATTGCAGGGGCAATTTGGTCTTCCCAGAATGGTAATGCACGCTCTAAGGTTAATTTTAGGTTTTCTGCGTTTGGCACTACATCGGATGGGATGTTGGCATAACGACGGTCGTTGTGTGCAGAGTTTGGATCTTGTGGATCTAAATCCGGTGGAGAAATGTCATAAGAACGACGCCAAATGTGGACTTGTTCGTCACCGTATTGTTCTGCGGTTGCTTTTTTATCTAAGCCTTGTAATGCACCGTAGTGACGCTCATTTAAACGCCAGTTTTTCACTTGAGGAATCCATAATTGGTGAGATTCTTCTAACACGATGTTACAGGTTTTGATTGCACGAGTTAAAACAGAGGTGAAGGCGATATCAAATTCATAGCCTTTCTCGAACAATTTTTTACCCGCTGCTTTTGCTTCTTCTACGCCGCGCTCGGTTAAATTCACATCACGCCAACCGGTGAATAAATTTTTTGCGTTCCACTCACTGAAACCGTGACGAATGAATACTAATTCCATAAGGATCTCCTAAGTATTAATAAAAAAATGATGGCTCTTTTATAGCAAAAAATCGGTATGTTTAAAAGTAAAAAGGCGGCATTTACTGATCTTTCGCAAAAAATCGCCTGTAAACTTTTAGCCACTCAAAAATAATGCTAGTATTTAAGCTTTATTCGTCCCTTAATTTCTCTCAAGTTTAGATGTATGCAGCAAAGCAATTGTAGAAAAAAAATCTTATCAAAACTGACCGCACTTTTGGCTTGCGGTCTGCTTGGCTTTTCATCTTTAGCGCAAGGCAACGATCTCACTCAAATTCAAAAACAAATTAAACAACAAGAGTCAAAGATCGCCGAGCAAAAACGCGCACAAGCTAAACTCCAAGCCAGTCTTAAAGATCAAGAAAGCAAAATTAATAGCGTTGTCGGTGAATTACGTGAAACAGAATTAAGCTTAAAAGAAATCCGCAAGCAAATGGCGGAAACGGAAAAGCAAATCAAGCAATTAGAAAAGCAAGAGCGCGTGCAAAAAGCGAAGCTCGCGCAACAAATCGATGCCATTTATCGCTCAGGGATAAATCCTTCTACCTTGGAAAGAATGCTTTCGGAAGATGCCAAAAAAGCAGAACGCATGAAAGTGTATTATCAACACTTAAATCAAGTGCGCATTGATATGATTAACAATCTGAAAGCGACACAAGAGAATTTAGCGAAACAACGCGAAGCGATTTCAGGGCAACAAAAAAATCATCGCGATCAACTTTCTACGCAAAAGAAACAGCAGCAAGAATTACAAAAAGCGCAACAAGAACGCCAATCTACGCTAAATGAACTCAACAAAAACTTGACGAAAGATCAGAATAAATTGGAAACGTTGAAAGCTAACGAAAATGCTCTTCGCCAAGAAATTCAACGTGCTGAACAAGCCGCTCGCCAACAAGAACAACGTGAGCGTGAAGCCCTTGCTCAGAAAAAGCAAGAGGAAGAAAAACGAACCTCAAAACCTTATCAACCAACCGATCAAGAACGTAAGTTGATTAACAGTACCAGTGGTTTAGGTACGGCTGCGCATCAATACAGTCGTCCCGTTTCCGGTCCGACATTGCATTCCTTTGGTTCAATCCAAGCGGGAGAAGTGCGTTGGAAAGGTATGGTTATCGGCGCACCAACGGGTACCGCGGTAAAAGCCATTGCAAGTGGTCGTGTCATTCTAGCGGGTCATCTTAATGGCTATGGTTATATGGTGATTGTGAAGCACGGCGACAGCGACTTGAGCTTATATGGTTTCAACCAAGCGGTATTTGTAAAACAAGGTCAGCTGGTGTCTGCGGGACAAACCATTGCGCAAGTAGGTAATACGGGTGAGCTCTCTAAACCGGCACTTTACTTTGGAATTAGCCGTAAAGGGGTGCCTGTAAATCCAGCTGGGTGGATTAAATAATGGCGGCATTCTTTCAAAGTGCGGTCAGAAATACGATCATTTTTTCAACCGCACTTTTCTCTGCGTTTACTTTTGCACAAGGCAAACTGGCTATTGTAATTGATGACATTGGCTATCATCCGAAAGAAGATGCCGAAGTTTTAGCCATGCCAAAAGAAGTCTCTGTTGCGATCATTCCAGCAGCACCCTATGCCAAAATACGCAATCAAGAAGCAAAAGCGCAGAATCACGATATTCTCATTCATATGCCAATGCAGCCTGTCAGCAACATTAAAATTGAAGAAGGTGGTTTGACTTTAGGGTTATCTGAAGCGCAAGTGAATGAGCGGGTGAAAAAAGCGAAAGCTATTGTGCCCAATGCCATCGGAATGAATAATCATATGGGCAGTGCAGCCACGGCCGATACCACATTAATGACCTATTTAATGACCGCACTTCGCGAGCAGCATTTATTCTTTTTAGATAGCCGTACTATCGGGAAATCAGTTGCGGGAAAAATAGCAAAAGAACAAGGCGTAGGTGTATTAGATCGCCATATCTTTTTAGATGACAGTGATAATTTAGTGGATGTACAACGCCAATTTCAGAATGCCATTCAATATGCGCGTAAACATGGCACAGCCATTGCTATTGGACACCCTCGCCCAAATACTGTAGCTGTATTAAAAGCGGGAATAAAGAATTTACCCGATGATATTCAATTAGTCGGCATGGGAAGCTTGTGGCGAAATGAAAAAATCTTGCCACCTAAACCATTTATCTTAATTTTTAATGATATTCCTGCGCCAACCTCAGTTGAGCCATTTGAGCCAATCCCTTTATTGCGAGGCGTACCGAGATAACAAAAAGAGCGGTTAAAAAACCGCTCTTTTTTATGATTTGAAACTTGTCTATCGACCATTTCGTTCAAAGAATAAGACAGTTGCTGCAACACGTGAATGCACGTTAAGTTTACGCAGTAAATTACGAATATGCACTTTAACTGTTTCTTCCGAAATGAAAAGTTGGCCTGCAATTTGTTTGTTGGATAAACCTGTCGCGATTAAACGTAACACATCCATTTCACGATCGGTGAGTGAATCCATTGGATCAACAGTATGTTTACGTTCTAACAGTAAATTCTTGATCGAATCACTTAAAATCACTTCACCTTGTGCAATACGTTTAATTTGCTCAAGTAACACATCTGGCTCAGTATCTTTCAATAGATAGCCATCTGCCCCCGCATCGATGAGAGTAAAAATATCATTTTTTGCATCAGACACAGTTAAGATCAAAATTCGTGCATCCACACCTTCTGCACGCAGACCTTTAAGGGTATCTAAACCAGAAAGACCTTTCATATTCAGATCTAAAATGATTAAATCCGGGGATTCTTGAATCGCAATGGAAATGCCTTCTGTACCGCTTCCTACATCGGCAACGACTTCAAAATTCTCTTCTAATTCAACTAATTGTTTGATACCACGACGCATTAATGGATGGTCGTCGATAATTAATACTTTTAACTTTTCTTGCATAATATTCTCCAAGAGATAAGCGAACACTATTCTACTGCCTGAAGGCAAAACATCCACTGCCTTAGATTACTTCTCAATAGATTTTAGACCGAGGGATTCTATCGGGATTTTGCCCATCTTCCAATGCATATTTGCAGATAAACTTGATTTATCTCAAACAATGCTTGTTTTGATGTCGCTATTCGCAAGTCCTTTTGCTTTTAAATTTGAACGGCATAATACGCATGCCGCTTTCTGTCGAGTGCAATTGATAAAATTGCGGGTAATTAAAATTCCGTTGCACCATTTTATACGGATTTTCACAATCATTTGAGCCGAGTGATTGATAAATACGATTTATTTCGCGTACTTTGTCATCTTTCGAACCTTCACATTGACGATAAATTTCGAGACGATTCTTTTCATCTAACAAATAGACGTTAAAGCTATTATCGGCATTATCTTCAAAGAAGAATTGTAAAAAACCTTCACTGGCAAACAAATCAATTTCAGGCGGATATCGACGAGCTTCCGGAATAATTTCTTTTTCTTCCAACTGAGTTGGTAAAACGTCCTCAAAATTGACCGCACTTTCTTTTCCACCGTCAATAGGTTGCAAACTGATCCCTTTTTCTTCAAAGAAGAATTGCCAGTTTTTCCCTGCCACACGTAAACGAGAATGGGTTGTTGGACGACTATCCCCCAATTGAATACTAATACAACGATTGACTAACGCACTCACTAAGTTTCGCAACGTACGATTGTAGTGTTTACTGTAACAGAAAACCTGTACAGAACGCGGCTGATTTACACCCTGATCAATTTTATTAGAAAGCACTTTTAAGGCAAGCAAAATCGCATTTTGTCCTTCAAAATGTAAAGTTCGAATTTCATTCCATACGTTACGGTAAGTGAAATCAATGCTTCCGACCAAACTCTGTTCTAACTGACCAAAACTGAATAAATCACTTGGGGAAATATTGGATTTAAGTTCTTCCACTTGTGCAGTTGGGTCATTTACTAAGTTCACAGCGATAAATAGATCACGGATTTCACATTGGGACGAAAGCGCCTCATTTGTAGGCGCTTGGCCATTGGTATGCGGGAAAAATAACCGTAAATCGGCAACAAAATTACGCAAAGTCAGTTGGTCGATATTTTGACTAATTAGATGTAAACACGTTTCAGCGGTCAGCAAGCGATTAAAATAAGCCCATGCAACAACTTTATTTAAACTTTCCCCATATTCAATCACGCGTTCTTTCGAAAACATAATATGATTTGGCGGCTGATTCACCAGATACCACCCATCCTTAAAATTCTTATTACCGTGAACTTCGATAAATGTGAGGTGCTCTTCTGCTAAATTATGCGAAATCTGTGGATTCAGTAGCGTAATTTTACCTGGTAGCTCTTCAAATGCAGTATAAAGCTTACGAGAAAGTACCGTAATATCTTGCGGAATCACGCTAGAATTAATTTTATGTTTACGCGCAAAATCCACTAGATTTCGATAACTCATCATCAAGAAGGTCACTAAATTAGTGTGACTTTCTTTCACCCGTTTGACTTTCCAATTTGGACGTTGATCCAATTCTTCAATGCGTTCTTTTGACCAGCCCCATTCTTGAGCCATCATTTTCATATAAGAAATACGCCAATTTGAAGCGTGGTATAACGCAAAGTCTTCAGTGGCTTTCACATAAAAACAAGAACGGACAAAATCAAGGCGCTTAAACTCTGAATGTGCGGTCAAATATTGGCTAATTCTCTCTAGAATCGCGATATAAGGGTCAAAATGGTGTGCAGCGGTACTGCGACCGGACAGTAAATCTTCTTTAAATTGACGAGCAATTAAATGGGCATTTGGGTATTCTTGGGCGTAGGTTTCCAATAATAAGATTTTCATCACCGATTTATACGGTGAATCAATACCTTTATAAAGTTGCCATAAACTCGCACCGAAATATTCGCTCGCAGAGAATTGCCCCAATCCGCCAAAATCCACCCAATCATTTGGATCAAGTTCACCAGCTTCCACTAAACGCGAAACTTCGGCTTCATATTGTTTTTCATCTTCCACCCACAAGTGGAGCCACAATAATGGCTTGCCCGAAAGGCGTACAGCAGAACGATAAAATTCTTCCAACAGCAACATATATTGAGCAGAACCGCTATTTTCTTTGGTTAATGGATCGGAATAACGCTCATTACGGAAGCGTTTTTGCGTCATCAAATAAAAATGCATTTCCACATGAAATGTGGATGCCCATAGGCTGATTTTCTTCGTTTTTTCTGCCAAACGTTGCTGATCTTGTTCAGATAAATCATCTTGATGGCAGATCCAAATATCCAAATCCGAAGCTGAAGTTTGGCTAATGGAGCCAAAACTGCCCATCACATAAATACCTAAAATCGGAGTAAAAACAACATCAGAATTGACCGCACTTTGCACGTCTTCGACAAGTTCGGGATGTTCTTTTGAGAGAAAATTTTGCTGATAATTGGAAAGAGTAAAATCGGCAATGCCTGCCGGGGCATCTTCCACATAACCCGGCAGAGCAGGATGATTAAGATGCAACAACAGCGGCACTAAAGAGACGATGTGTCGGAATGCATCACCTGAGCCCAATAATGCTCGATCAAAACGACGCTTGTCTAATGTTTCAATACATTTTCGGGCTTGAGTGAAATCGTATTTCAAGGCTTCCTACCTATAACCAAATAATTGGCGTTAATGTACCACTTACCTAGCCGGAAATCAAAAATTTAAATGATCTGACTTTTTGCCCTAAAAATGGTAACATAGGGCATATTTCTATTTAAAATTAGCGGTATTTATGGCAGTACTTAAAACCTTAAAAATTGCGACTCGTCAAAGCCCTTTAGCACTTTGGCAGGCAAATTTTGTGAAAGATCAATTAGAAAAATTTCACCCAACACTTTCTGTTGAATTAGTTCCGATGGTGACAAAAGGTGATGTAATCTTAGATTCCCCTTTAGCTAAAATTGGTGGAAAAGGCTTATTTGTTAAAGAGTTAGAAAACGCTTTACTTGAAAAACGTGCCGATATTGCTGTCCATTCAATGAAAGACGTACCAATGGAATTTCCAGAAGGTTTAGGTTTAAGTGTGATCTGTAAACGTGAAGATCCGCGCGATGCTTTCGTGTCTAATACATACCGTTCATTAGATGAATTACCGCAAGGTGCTATTGTCGGAACATCAAGCTTACGTCGTCAATGCCAATTAAAACAATTACGCCCTGATCTTGATATCCGTTCCTTACGTGGCAATGTAGGAACCCGATTAAGTAAATTAGACAATGGCGAATACGATGCCATTATTTTAGCCTCAGCTGGCTTAATTCGTTTAGGGCTAGCGGAA
>CAKVVS010000026.1:0-10528 GCA_934834395.1 Parahaemophilus parainfluenzae
CGGTGCATACCGGTATCAATCTTCAACCAGACTTTGATTGGACTTGGTACCACAGCTCGTTTTAATGCTTCAAGCTGTTCACGGTTATGAACCACCGTCTCAATATTATTTACTGCAATAATAGGCAGATCTTTTTCATCAAAAAAGCCTTCTAGCAATAAGATCGGCTTAATAATACCGTTGGAGCGTAAAGATAACGCCTCTTCTAAACGTGCTACAGCAAAGCAATCTACCATGCTTTCTAAAGCAGATGAGACAAATACCACACCGTGACCATATGCGTTTGCTTTTACCACGGCAATAATTTTGCTATGTGGCGCTTTTTCTTTAATAACTTGTAAATTATGTTTTAAGGCAAGCGAACTGATTTTCGCTGTTGCCGGTTTTACGTTCATTTTTCTAATCCGTTATCTCTTGCCTAATAATCATCTCTGTATTCACGCTGTTCGGCAAGGTTATCAAAGCGTGAGAATTGACCGTTAAATGCTAAACGTACACGACCAATCGGACCGTTACGTTGTTTACCAATAATGATTTCAGCAACACCTTTATCTTCAGAATTATCGTTATACACTTCGTCACGATAAATAAACATGATCAAGTCAGCATCCTGCTCAATAGAGCCTGATTCACGCAAGTCCGAGTTTACTGGGCGCTTATCTGCACGTTGTTCCAACGTACGGTTAAGCTGGGAAAGAGCTACAACGGGGACTTCTAATTCTTTCGCTAAGGCTTTTAAAGAACGTGAAATCTCAGCAATCTCTAAGGTTCGGTTGTCTGAGAATGCCGGTGCACGCATTAACTGAAGGTAATCCACCATAATCATGCTCAAACCATTGTTTTCGCGGTACACACGACGTGCTCGAGAGCGCAATTCTGTTGGAGTTAAACCCGATGAATCATCGATATAAAGATTATTTTTTTGCTTAAACATCCCAAACACGCTGGCAATTTTGCTCCATTCCGCTTCTTCCAAGTTTTGGCCAGTACGAATTTTGGTTTGGTCCACGCGAGCGAGAGAGGCAATCATACGCATCATAATTTGCTCAGCAGGCATCTCTAAACTGAATACCAATACAGGCTTATCACTTGCCATGGCCGCATTTTCACAAAGGTTCATTGCAAACGTGGTTTTACCCATGGAAGGACGTGCAGCCACAATGATGAGATCGGAAGGCTGTAAACCAGCTGTTTTCTTATCTAACTCAACAAAGCCCGTTGTGACCCCTGTCACACCATTATGATTTTCAAGCTTACCTAAGGTTTCAATTCGAGCAATGGTGCTTTCCAATACGCTAAGCACGTTTTGTGGTCCTTCTGTTGAAGAACTTCGTTTTTCAGCGATCGCAAACACTTCTCTTTCGGCTTCATCCAACACCATTTTGATGTCTTTGCCTTTAGGCGAATAACTGTTTTCTGCAATACGATTCCCTACGGCAATAAGCTCACGCAAAATCGCTTTTTCACGTACGATTTCGGCATAAGCCAAAATATTAATAGCATTTGGGGTGTTATTGGAAAGATCAGCGAGATAAGCAAAGCCCCCTACAGAATCACTGATACCTTTGGCTTTAAGCGCTTGATCGAGGGTAATTAAATCAATTGGCGTTTGGTTACGCATTAATTCTTCCATGGTTTGGAAGATCGCTTTATGCGCAAAAGTATAAAAATCCTCAGCAATGACTCTTTCAGCAATGCCATCCCAATGCTGATTACTCAACATAATACCGCCAAGAACGGCTTGTTCTGCTTCAGTGGAATGAGGTGGGATGCTAACTTGTTCAGTTTTCTGATCGGAAGATTGGATTTGTCGTTGTGATGCCATAAGGATTTCAATTTAAACTAAAAAACTGTGCTTATGATACCGCAAATACGAGGTGGTTTTAAGAAAAAAGTGCGGTCAATATTTCCAATATTTTAGACATAAAAAAACGGTGGAAAAATCCACCGCTCTTTTTATAAGAAATATTGATTACTCAACGATTAAGGTACGGCAAACATTAGTTGAGCCTGCTGATTCATCACCTTGAGTTAATAATACAATATCACCAGAAACCAAATAACCTTTTTCTTTTAATAGGTTAATCGCTGCTTTCGCACCTGCAGAGCTACGAGATTCACCATCAAAATGAACTGGTGTTACACCACGGTATAATGCGCAACGGTTTAAGGTTTCTTGAACACGAGAAAGTGCAAAGATTGGTAAACCTGAGCTAATACGTGACATTAATAATGGTGTACGACCAGAGTGGCTTAATGTAATGATTGCTGCAATACCGCTTAAGTGGTTTGCTGCGTACATTGCTGACATCGCTACAGACTCTTCAATATCTCTGAATTCACGATCTAAACGGTGTTTAGAAATATTGATGCTTGGCATTTTTTCTGCACCTAAACATACGCGAGCCATTGTCGCTACAGTTTCAGCTGGATATTGACCTGCAGCAGTTTCTGCTGAAAGCATTACCGCGTCAGTACCATCTAATACCGCATTTGCCACGTCCATCACTTCTGCACGAGTTGGCATTGGGTTGCTGATCATTGACTCCATCATTTGAGTTGCAGTAATAACCGCACGATTTAATTGACGTGAACGACGAATTAATTTTTTCTGTACGCCAACCAATTCTGGGTCACCAATTTCAACACCTAAGTCACCACGCGCAACCATAATTACATCAGAAGCGAGGATGATATCATCCATTGCTGCTTCATCAACGACTGTTTCAGCACGTTCAACTTTAGCAACGATTTTCGCGTCTAAACCTGCTTGTTTTGCTAATTCACGCGCATAGTTTAAATCTGCACTTGAACGAGGGAAAGATACAGCTAAGTAATCTACACCAATACGTGCAGCTGTGATGATATCTGCTTTATCTTTTTCAGTTAATGCGTCTGCAGATAAACCACCACCTAATTTGTTGATCCCTTTATTGTTTGATAATGGACCACCAACAGTCACTTCAGTAAATACTTTTGCACCTTCAGTAGAAAGCACTTTTAATTGAACACGGCCGTCATCTAATAAAAGAATATCGCCTGGCACAACATCTTGTGGAAGTGTTTTATAGTCTAAACCAACGGCTTCTTGATTACCTTCACCTTTTGGTAATTCCGCATCAAGAATAAATTTATCACCAACATTTAAGAAAATTTTGCCGTCTTTAAAAGTAGAAACACGAATTTTAGGACCTTGTAAGTCACCTAAAATTGCCACGGTTTTACCTAATTTTTTCGCGATCGCACGAACACGCTCAGCACGCTCAATATGATCATCTGGTGTACCGTGAGAAAAGTTCATACGTACAACATTAGCGCCTGCTGCGATAATTTTTTCAAGATTGTTATCGCGGTCTGTTGCAGGACCCATTGTACATACAATCTTCGTTCTTCTTAATTTTCTAGACATTATCTAAACTCCACAAATGGTTACAATTTTACTTAAAGCTTTTTTAAATTTCGGCTCATCCGAGATAAAAAACGTTGCGCATTATACGCTTAAACCTGTACAAAATCAAAATAACTACTGAGACTTTTTAAATCAGATTTTGGTTATTTTTTTAGCAGCTAAATTTAACTTAAAACAAATCCCCTTGTTTTCATCCTCAAAACTGTTTATCATCTGCCACATCTTTTACGCGACTATAGCTCAGTTGGTTAGAGCACCACCTTGACATGGTGGGGGTCACTGGTTCGAGTCCAGCTAGTCGCACCATTTACCCCAAACACAGCCCCGTGAAACTACTCACGGGGTTTTGTTTTTCCTAGTATTTTCAAGGCTTCTCAGCCCTTTCACTTATCGTCACTAATCGGATTTAATTGTCTTTAACCGCACTTTTTAGTAACAAGTTTAGTAACAAGGTGATAAACTTCAAAAAATCTTGTTACTAAAACTAAGGAAAAATGATGCCTCGTGTTACTAAACCGCTCACAAATACCGAAGTAGATAAGGCGAAAACAAAGGATAAAGAATACAATCTAAGTGATGGTAACGGTCTTTTTTTACGTATTAAGCCTACTGGTGCTAAGGCTTGGATTTTTAATTATTATCACCCAGTAACAAATAAGCGCACATCTTTTACTATTGGAACTTATCCAGCTATAACACTTGCGCAAGCTCGTCAAAAACGCGAAGAATATCGCGCCCTACTCGCTCAAAGTATCGATCCGCAAGAATACATAAAAGAACAAGAACTTATCAAAAACGCTCAGAACGAAAATACTTTCTATAAAGTCGCTTTACTTTGGAAAGAAAAAAGAAGTAAAGAAATTGAGCCTATGACAATGGAAAAGAATTGGGCAAGATTAGAAAACTATCTATTCCCTACTCTTGGAAATTATCCTATTGATGAAATTACTTCCCCTTTACTGATTAAAACTGTTCGTCAATTAAATGAAAAAGGTTTCAATGATACGCTGCACCGTTTATTAAACCTCGCCAATCAGATTTTAAATTATGCGGTAACAATAGGATTGATTTCGTTTAATTCTTGCTTGAAAGCATCTGATGCTTACCATAAAGAGCCTCAAAAACATCACCCAGCAATCAAGCCGGAAGAACTACCGAAACTATTACAAGACTTCAAAAATTCAAGTAGAGATTATCTAACAAAGGTTTTATTCCGCTGGCAATTACTTTCTATGGTTCGTCCGGCTGAGGCTGTTTCTGTTGAATGGTCTGAAATTGATTTCGATAAGAAATTATGGACTATTCCAGCAATCAAAATGAAAAAAACAAGACAAGGGCAATTCCCTCACATTGTTCCGCTTTCATCTTTAATGCTTAAAATTTTAGAAGAATTGAAACCTATAACAGGCGATGACAAATTCGTATTTTCTCACTATCACAAGCCTAACCAATCAGCTAGTAAAGAACTAATTGCTAACGCATTGAGAAAGATAGGTTACAAAGGGATTCAAGATGCTCACGGATTGAGATCGATAGCTAGAACGTTTTTAGAAGATCAGCAAGTTGATTTCCGTATTGCTGAAAGTTGTCTTGCTCATAGCATTGGGAATAAAACAAGTCAGGCATATAACCGTTACGATTATGTAGAACTCCGCCGCCCAGTGATGCAATTATGGAGTGATTTTGTGGAGCAATGCGAAAAAGAAAGCGTGTGAATTAGCGGCGTGTAAAAAATATTACAAAAATTGGTTCACCTGTTCACCTTGCCAATTTAACCTTTTATTTCATGTAGTTACGGGTGAATAGGTGAACATTATTGTTCACCCTAATTGTTCACCTTTTAAGAGAAAAGCATAAAAAAAGGGGCTTTCGCCCCTATTTCCTATTTTGATGAAATGAACTCATTTTGGAACTCATCATAGTTTTTGAAGTGAACATTGGAGCGATATCCATATTTTCCCTTAATCTTGGAGAACTCAAATTTATTTTTATGTTGCGCAAATCCTTGCTTTAATGAATTTGAGAAGTTTCTCAATGTAAGGGCATTTTTAATGCCGCTCGCTTCCGCAAAGACTAAGTATGCCGGATAAAGATGCGTTCTTGACTTATTGCCTTGATTCGCATTTCCTATATACAAACCGTCATTCTGTGCCGTAGTATAAAAGTAGCCGCAAAATTCGGTGATATGGTCAGATTCGCTTTTTATTTCTAAAGCCTCATCACTTGTTTGTTGCTCTTTTAAAGCGGCCTTAGCGGTTTCAGGCTGTTCAAAGGCATGTATTAGTTTGTAAATTATACCCCCTACTTCCCTCTCAATCTTATCCATGAAATTAGGGTCTCGCTCGTTTTTAGGTACTACTTTGTCAAAGTGAAAGATTACCCTTCTTCGCTCAATCCCACCGCTACGTTCTGTAAATCTAGTCGCCTCGTTATTAACGATTAAGACTACTGCGGGAATAACCGCTTTAAATTTACTGCGGTGTTTTGGGTCAATATTTACAGGATCACCACCTGTGATACTTTTCAATCCACCACCATCACCACCATAACGCGATTGTTCAGGGCAAATTAGCAAAGTTTTACCTACAAAACTTTCTCGCCCTCGCGGTTCATCTAAATCCACTAAGCGCCCGCTTTCTGTGTTCTGCTCACCAGCTAATAACGTGGCAATATTAGCAAAAACAGATTTACCACTTCCGCCATCGCCTGTTACTTCAAAGAATAATTGCCAGTCATTGCGATTAGTTAAAACTGCGTATAAAGCCGCTAGAATAGCGTTCTTTTTGCTTTCTTTACCACCGCTTACAAACTCTAACCATTTATCAAAATATGGCGTATTTTGCGCTGAATTTAGATATTCATGCGGAATATAAGACATTAGCCAGTTTTCCCGATAATGGGGCAAGAACTCTAACGTAGTGCGGTTTAAAGTGCCATTATTGAAAGCAATCAGCTCTTGCGCCTGTGTTCCCATTTTAGTGGATTGGATTTTGATTGTTTCAATGATGCTTTCTATTGAACGCGCGCTATAATTGAAGTCCTGTTCATCAAAGAAAGCTACTGCATTATCTAAGAACTCAAATTTATCTACTAACTGCCAGCTTATGCCGTCATAGCGATATAATTCTCGGTCTTTTTGGTTTAATGCTAAATCCATATTTAGCCACTTCGTCAAGGCTCGCGCTTTCTTATTTACTCCGTCATTTTCTTTCAGCTTTTCGGGCGGAGCTAATTGGTCTACTAAATCTGCTGCCTTTTTATCGGTTCGCAAACGTTGAATGTAAGAGCTTAAATCCTCTTTCACTTGTGCGGCTGCATCAATAAGTTTCACTTCTCTAGCCGAAGTGTTTTTTGCTAAATTCTGACAAATTGCGGTGATTTCCTCCTGTTTTAATTCGCCATATTGAGCAATCTTCACTAACTGCTGATCTTCTTTAGCTATACGCGTTGAAGAAATATTGCTTAATTGATTCTCGCCTAGAATGACTGGTTTTTGCTTGGTTTCTAAACCTTCCACTAATAGGCATAATGTTTGCCATTCTTCACCTTTTCCATTATCCCATGCTTGCCATGCTTTAGAGCCAGCTAGCACAAATAAATCAGAATAAGGTTCATGCGGTTGATCCGCAAGGTGCGGAGCATTAATTAATCGATCCATTATTCACCCCTTTAAGCACTCCGTTTTCAATATCATTGATACGCTCAGCAATTACTTTTTGAAAGTATGTAAGAGTTTCAACTAGAGAGATCACTATGCTATTTTTTAGCAATCCATCAATGATTTCATCATTAGTTAAAGTTGCGGCTATTTCTTCCGGATTAAATGAAGGTGGATTCGGTGCTAGTTGTAGTAAATGCTTATTAGCTGCTAACAGTTCATCGTGTAGATTTCGTAACGCATAGAGTTTTTCAGACGGATAACTTTCAAAAATTTCTGCTAACGTTACGATTGTTTCACCCAGATAAGGCAAAGGAAAATAAATAGCCTCCCCCTCTTTCTTTTCACAATTCATCTGACAAAGCATAATCGCTTTCAATTCGACCGCACTTAAATTTGAGTAGTCTAATTTTTCATTCATATTCATCTTACTTACTCCCCTTTTGTTGTTCAGCTCGTTCAGAGTTTAAAGCGCCTATCTGTTCCACCACCTCGCTAAACTTATAGAGCAGATATTTATTAGCTTGATTGAAATATTTCAATTTGGCCGTATCTTCTCGGGATAGATTGCCGTCTTTGGCCAATGCGTTAAGCAAATTTCCACCACCAGCCAATTTATTCATTAAATCCACTATTTCATCACGAAACTTGATCTTGTGATGAAAATCACCTGGATAAACTTCAAGACATCGTTTGTTGCTATCCTGTATTAGTTGGAATTGACGTGAAATTTGGGAATACTTCAAAGCCAATGGATTAAAAAACAGCTTACCTTTTCTTTTTTCAGTTTTCTGCTCTTCATTACCAGTGGCACTTTTCGCCACCGGTGGCGCTTTCTGTAACTGGTGGCGTTTTTCGCCACTGCTTACTAAATTTTTATCACTTGCCGCTTTCCATTGTTTTAGCTGTTCCATAGGGTTATTTGGTTTCATTTCTTGCCACCTTTCTAATTGTTGCTGCTTTCTTAATTTGCTCGATTGATGCTGCTAGTCCTTTATAGTGTCCTGTGTGTAGATAATCTTCAGCGAAGGCTAAGAATTGTTTAATACGTTTACAGGCTTTCTCTAACTGCTCTTGTGTCGGTACGTATGGCTCTTTGAATGCTTTGATTTTTTTAGCTTTCATTGTCTTCCCCTTTCAAAATCGTGATCACTTCTAACACTCGGCCGCAAATATCGGCTTGTCCGATTTCGTGCTTACATCTGATTTTTGCCTGTAACGCCTCTCTTAACGTGCCATATTCGCCCGCTATGAACTGGTCGCCGTCGTCATA
Organism: Parahaemophilus parainfluenzae; assembly: GCA_934834395.1. Classification (GTDB taxonomy): domain Bacteria; phylum Pseudomonadota; class Gammaproteobacteria; order Enterobacterales; family Pasteurellaceae; genus Haemophilus_D; species Haemophilus_D parainfluenzae_Q. The sequence goes on from CAKVVS010000026.1 coordinate 8,341, forward strand.
GGTGAAAACAAGGGTGTAAGGGAATTTAGTGTTACTCATCATTTCGCCCCCTTATTTCCACCGTTAAGGTGATAGGTAGCGTCTGTTGATACATTGCGCAATGTGTTTAGAAAATATGCGTTGGCTTGAATTAATGCTCCGATATGTTTTACATTGTCATTGCTCATCGCTCGATTATCAAAATCCTGCTTAGAATCAGCAAAATGCCCTAAACGGCTTACCATATCGCCTAATTCCATTAAGCCATATTCGATAGATTCACAAAGACATTCGCTTTCTGTGCGAATTTTCTCTAAGGTCTGCTCACTTACATCGTTACTATTAACAACATCTTGAAGAGCTATTTGAATAGCATCATAACTAAGCATGGTCCACCTCCGCGAAAGAGATTGAAGGGAAAGTATTTGCTGATAAAGTGCAGTCTGATTGGAGATTAATTCTTCCAGCAAGCACTAAGACGAACTCACGGGCAAGCTTAGCGCGTGCGTTGTGTTCGCTATCAGCGGTGATACGGATTTTTTGAATGTGATTGGTTAGATCGGTACGGCGAATAGCCGCAAAAATGAATTGATACATTTGCGTAAGTTCCATATGTTTGTTTTCAGGAACTACCGCTAGACTTTCCACGGTCGGGCGGTAGAACGTAACAAGGTGGAAAACTGCCATCACAGGAAGACAGCCCGTCATAGACGGCTTATTACGCTCTACCATTGAGAGAATGATCGGATTTAGATGTAAAACAAAATCCGCATATTCTTTTGGTGTGCGAATGTTACGAACAAAAAAAGCACGGTTCTGTGGCGTGCTGTCGTTCGCCATATGTAAATAGTTCAGCTTTCCACGGCTGGCAATCACTTTTTCTGATTGCGCGTTCATTATGCCAAAATTAACTGTGGTTTGTAAAGCGATTTCAATCAAAAACAACTTGAAAAATATTTCATATTGATTAAAATATTTATGATTTAAATTCATGGTTAGTTTTTCCATATTTTTAAATGACCTTAACGTATTGATAAAAATTACCTTTAGAAGGTTTAAACGCCGCATTGGATAGCCTTGCGGCGTTTTTCTTTTAACGGAATCGAAAGTAGGCTTGATGTTCTTCATGCTCAGTAAGTTCACCTCCCTTAGCCTTATAAATTGAAATCACCTGTTTTAACTGATCGGTATCTGCTATTTCATAGCGGTAATATTGCCCCATTCCATCTGCAGTCTTTTCCGTTGTACGTTTCACTTTGCCGGTTAAATGATTGCGTTCAAGTTCACTGATATAGTTACGTGCGGACGTCATGCCCATTGAATAACCATCAATGCCGCTAATGCTAGAAAGAATTAAGCGGTGTAACACTTTTAAGAATTGTGTTGGTTTTCTTGCTTCGTTCATCTTCCCCCACCTTAAGCCCGTGCGGCTTTTTGCTCTTCAATCCATTGATTTACTTCTTCTACATCCCATAGGACAAAGGTTCGTGAAAACCGAATAGGTTGTGGAAATTTTTTTTCTTTAACTAAACAATTTAGTTTTGTGCGCTGAAAGCCAACAATACGGCAAACGGTTTTACCAGGAATTAATTTTTGTGATTGGATTTGAGATTGTTCCATAAAAAATACCTTACGTTAGTTTAAACATGTGGAATAAAGTTTTATTCCGTTGGGTTGTTCGAACGATTGGTATTTTTTGAAAATTTGCCTTTTAATTCAATTAATTAGATTCTTAATAAGAAAAAATGGCTTAAATCGAAAGAAAAAGCCTCTTAAATCGAAAGATTAAGAGGCTTTTATAGGAAACTATGATTTTTTAGGCGGGAAAATTGCTTTTATAATATCGTTTGATTCATCAATTAACTTGTAAAAAGTATCAGCAGAAATATCGGCATTTCTAATTTCTAAGGATTTTAGATCTGCATTAATTACATCAAACAATTTATTTCTACTTTTTATATCTGAATAACATCTTTTCACCAATAACGCGAATAGTTGCTTTTGTGGAGAGCTTATTCTACCTTTTGGGTTTGTTAAGCTAAGAGAGTCTATTATCTTTTGCTTTTCCTCAAGCTCTGATTTTAATTTTTTGATTTCTTGCTCTGAATCATCACATCTTAAAGGGTGACCAGATGGCGTAAGTTTGATCAAATCATCATAGGATATTTTGATGTCACTAAAATTTATACGAAAAGTATGCTTCATATAC
>CAKVVS010000027.1:0-10203 GCA_934834395.1 Parahaemophilus parainfluenzae
GGTGCAGACGAAGCGAAAGCAAAACGTGCCGGCTTACTGTCAAAATGTGACTTGATGACCAACATGGTATTCGAATTCACAGATACGCAAGGTGTAATGGGCATGCACTATGCTCGTCATGATGGTGAAGATGAAGAAGTGGCAGTGGCGTTAAATGAACAATATATGCCACGCTTTGCGGGTGATGAATTACCAAAATCACTCGTGGCAAGTGCGGTCGCTTTAGCGGATAAATTTGATACCTTAACGGGGATCTTCGGCATCGGCCAAGCACCAAAAGGTAGCGCAGACCCATTTGCATTGCGTCGTGCGGCATTAGGTGCATTACGTATTATCGTAGAGAAAAACTTACCACTTGATCTAGAAGATTTAGTGAAAAAATCAGCCGCACTTTTCGGTGATAAACTCACGAACCAAAACGTGGTTGCCGATGTGGTGGACTTCATGCTTGGTCGTTTCCGTGCATGGTATCAAGATGAAGGCATTGCGGTGGATGTGATTCAAGCCGTATTGGCACGTCGTCCGACTCGTCCTGCTGATTTTGATGCGCGCGTTCGTGCGGTTTCACACTTCCGTACTTTAGATTCAGCGGAAGCCTTAGCGGCAGCAAATAAACGTGTAAGCAATATCTTAGCGAAAGCGGATGCTGCAATTGGCGAGATTAATTTGACCGCTTGCGTAGAGCCAGCAGAAAAAGCCCTTGCTGAAGCGGTACTTGCATTACGCACTGAAGTACAACCGCTTATCGCACAAGGCGATTACACCGCAGTATTAGATAAATTAGCGAACTTACGCGCGCCAGTAGACAGTTTCTTTGATAACGTAATGGTAAATGCTGAAGATCCAGCATTACGCCAAAACCGTTTAGCGATTTTAAATACGTTACAAGGCTTGTTCTTACAAGTGGCGGATATTTCGGTATTGCAATAATGAATCTAAAAAAGGATGGTCAATTTTCCAACGACCATCCTTTTGTATATAGACTTCAAATGATTATTTCTCTATAATCAACCGCACTTTCCCCCCTTAGCTCAGTCGGTTAGAGCAGGCGACTCATAATCGCTTGGTCACTGGTTCAAGTCCGGTAGGGGGGACCATTTATTGAGATCGCATTAAGCGGTCTTTTTTATTGCCTTTTTCTAATGTGTTTTAGGCGTTATATCCTTTCAACAATTCAGTCCAATTATCTTTATTGAATTGAATATTCATTCTGCCGACTTCTTTGACAAAAGAGCGGTGTAATCTTTCTAAGTTGCCTTGTTTCCAAGAATCTCCTGATTTTTGACCGCACTTATCGAAATCAATGAGCCAACATTTTTGTTCATTTTCGAGTTGTTGAACGAGAATATTATGAGCATTGAGATCCGTATGGCAAATTTGCAAATTATGCAGCTGACGAATTAATTTACCGATGGCTTGCCAGATATCATTAGGCAGCTGCTGGGTTTGCAAAAGTGCGGTCAGATCTTGGGCATTTTCGATCTTTTCAATCAAGATATCCGCTTGGTAACAAATTCCTAATTTGCCTTTTTTAACACGTGCAGCAATCGGTTTGGGTACGGCTACACCTGCTTGATGGAGTTGATTTAAAAGCTGAAATTCCGCCACGCTGCGAGTTTCAGTAAATGATTGAAAACGATAGCGATCTTTGTTGAATTTCCCCCATAAACCACCGCGATAATAGTGACGAAGGGCAGTATTTACCCCAAACAGATCTTTTGTATTCATGAAGTAGGTTGTGCCACGTCCTTTGGCTGAACCGGTAATACGTTGTTGTTTTTCCCAAAAAGCCGATTCAAAAAATGAAGCTGGCTCTGTTGGTTTTTCCGTGAGATTAAAAAGAAAGAATTGATTATCTTGTTGGAATTCAAGCATTTTAGTTGAACCGAATAATAGAAAATGCCCTCATTCTACTTTAAAATAGACGGAAATTAAATGCGCGAGGAACTCAAATGTCCCATTCTCCACTTTTTACCTCTCCCCCTAAATCACTTTGTATTTTGCGTTTGTCTGCTGTGGGCGATGTTTGTCATGCACTTGCTGTGGTGCAGCATATTCAACAGTATTGGCCGCAAACCAAATTAACGTGGATTGTGGGGAAAACAGAAATGGGCTTGCTTTCTGGCATTGAAGGCGTGGAACTTGTCCCTTATGATAAAAAGAGCGGTTGGAAAGGCGTGTGGAATTTATGGATGTTTTTGAAAAACAATCAATTTGATGCGCTTTTGAATATGCAGACGGCATTTCGTGCTTCGATTATCTCTCTTGGTATTCAAGCGAAATATAAAATTGGGTTTGGCAAAAAACGTTCTCGAGAAGGACAGTGGTTGTTTGTGAATCGTCGAGTTCAAGATCCTGAAACGCCTCATGTGCTAGATGGTTTCATGGCTTTTGCAGATTATCTTGGTGTGCCACCGGCAGAAATGCTTTCTTGGCAATTGGCGATCTCTGATGCAGATCGAGAATACGCCAAACAGTTTATTGATCCAACGCGCAAAAATCTGATTATTTCTCCTTGCTCCAGTAAAGCCGAGAAAGATTGGTTGGTTGAGCGTTATGCGGAAGTGGCAAATATAGCTCATCAACATAATGTGAATGTGATTTTTTGCAGCTCACCGGCAAAACGCGAATTAGAAATGGTGAAAAAAATTACCGCACTTTGTGATTTTCAACCAGTTGATGCTTCAGGAAAAACCAGTTTGAAACAACTTGCCGCATTAATTCATCAAGCAAATTTGGTGATTTCGCCTGATTCTGGTCCAGCTCATATCGCCACCACTCAAGGTACACCAGTGATTGGCTTGTATGCTTATCACAATCCATTGCGCACTGCGCCTTATCATAATCTGGATAATGTGGTGTCAGTATATGAAGAAAATGTGCAAAAAGAGCAAGGAAAACCTTCAAGTGAATTGCCTTGGGCGACCAAATTAAAAGGTAAAAATTTAATGGCTGAAATTCAGGTAGAGCAAGTGGTAGCTCAGATGAGAGCTTTGAATTTATTTTAAAGTGCGGTCAATTTTAGAGATAAAAAAAGCCCTCAAATGAGGGCTAAAAGAATCATAAAGTTCCTTGCGAATTATTCGCCTTTTTGTGCGTTGTAAGCTTCTAATGCACGAAGAGAATAGGTGTAAGCTGCACCTGCATTTAATGCGATAGACATCGCTAATGCTGCTGCCACTTCTTCTTCAGTTGCACCTGCTTTCACTGCTTCATCAGCATGCACGCCAATGCAGCTTTCACAACGAGTTGTTACGGCAACCGCTAATGCAATTAATTCACGGGTTTTGGCATCTAATACGTTACCTTCTGCTGCAGCCGCACCTAATGCGCCGTAAGCTTGTAACATTTTAGGGTATTTTTTACCTAATGCACCGAATGATTTTTTAACGTGTGCTACATCATTTTTCCAATCTGCAAACATTGTTTTTCTCCTTAAATTAAGTACAAATTTCGAGAGGAATTATAAGCAGATTAGCGTATGATATTTGTCAAATTGTCTTAACTTTTAGACGGAAAATCTCACAATGGATTATTTAGATAAATTAACACAGCTGGCACAAGTGCGAGGGGAAATTAATATTCGCTGCTTGTTTCAAGGGGATTGGCAAGTTGAACATCAGTCAGATGCGGCGGAGTATCAAGGTTTATTTCATTTAATCGAGCAAGGTGAGTGCTGGGTAACCTTGACGGGAAAACAATTTCATTTAAAAAAAGGCGATCTCTTTTTTCTCCCTCAAAATCGACCGCACTTTTTGGGCAATTCTCAACAAAAAAGAGAGAATAGCCTACAGAAAGAGCAATCAAATGCACTTTTTCATGTTCATCAAATAGGGGCAGGTACGCCCGATCTGAAGATGTTTTGTGGAACATTTTATTATCAAAAACCGTCATTATTAATTGATTCGTTACCAGATTATTTACATCTTTCGCTGCAAAATACACCTGTGCAGCCCTTGGTTTCACTTTTTTTACAAGAAGCCGAGAAACCGGAGCAAGGCACAAAATCCGTGATCGACGCACTATCAAATGTGTTGTTTATTTATATTTTGCGTCATGCTCAGCAAATAGGTTTGCTTAATCAAGGCTTATTAGCTGCGTTGCAAGATAAGAGATTGAATCAAGTTCTTGAAAAAATCCTGTTTTCACCTCAATTAGATTGGAATATTGAGCAATTAGCAGAGTTGGCTTCCATGTCTCGTGCAACATTTATGCGGATCTTTCAACAGCAACTCGGGATGCCTCCAGGAAAATTTCTCACACAAGTGCGGTTAGAAATGGCGGCTGTTTTATTGAAAAATACGCAAAAGACCATTTTAGCGATTGCTCTTGAAGTAGGGTATCAATCAGAAGCGCATTTTAGTAAGGCATTTAAAGCAATTTATGGGCTTTCACCGAGCCAATTTCGCAAAAACTAGCCCATCGTTCAAAACTTACGCTATAATGACCGCACTTTAGGCGGCACTGTCGCCTTTAATTTTTTAAGGTATTGTTATGTTTAATAAAATATTTTCATGGTTTGAAAACCGTTTAAATCCTTATCCAGAAAGCAATCCAACGACGCCTGAAAAAGGCTTATTCCGTTTTATTTGGTCAAGCATTGATGGCATGAAAGGCTGGATCTTTTTACTCGCGGTATTGACGGTCGGTACTGGTGTAATGGAAGCCTTACTTTTCCAATTTATGGGATTATTGGTGGATTGGCTGGGTGCTTATTCACCAACCACACTTTGGCAAGAAAAAGGGCATTTGCTTGCCGGCATGGCAGCTTTGCTTATTTTCAGCATTGTGTGGTCATTTGTGGGCGTGAATGTGCGCTTACAAACGTTACAAGGAGTGTTTCCAATGCGTTTGCGTTGGAATTTCCACCGTTTGATGCTAGGACAAAGCTTAAGTTTCTACCAAGATGAATTTGCAGGCCGTGTATCGGCGAAAGTGATGCAAACCGCCCTTGCAGTGCGTGATACCGTCATGACCATTGCGGATATGTTGGTGTATGTTGCCGTATATTTTATTACTTCAGGTTTGGTGCTTGCAGCTTTAGATACTTGGTTTTTAGTGCCGTTTTTCTTATGGATTGTGGCATTTGTGACTATTTTACGTTTGCTTATTCCTCGTTTATCGAAAACAGCACAACGACAAGCCGATGCACGATCTTTAATGACAGGACGTATTACGGATGCTTACTCAAATATTGCAACGGTAAAACTATTTTCACATGATGCGAGAGAAGCGAATTATGCGAAACGTTCCATGGAAGAATTTATGGTCATCGTGCATGCACAAATGCGTTTGGCGAGTTCATTAGATACCTTAACTTATGCAACCAATATCTTCTTAACGTTAAGTACTGCGATTTTAGGTGTGGTGTTATGGCAAAACGGTCAAGTCGGTGTGGGGGCGGTGGCGACTGCAACTGCGATGGCGTTACGTGTAAATGCTCTTTCTCGTTGGATTATGTGGGAGTCTGCTCGCTTATTTGAAAATATCGGGACAGTGAATGATGGTATGGCAACGCTAACCAAACCGCATACCATTGTCGATAAGCCAAATTGTGTTGCATTAGAAGTGAAACAAGGTGAAATCAAATTTAACGATATTTCGTTTGCCTATTATCCGAATAAACCGTTGCTTAACCATTTTAATCTCACCATCAAACCGGGTGAAAAAGTGGGCTTAATTGGTCGTTCTGGTGCAGGTAAATCAACCATTGTGAATTTACTTCTACGTTTCTATGAAGCGCAAGAAGGTTCAATTACTATTGATGGTCAAAATATTTTAGATGTAAGCCAAGAAAGCCTTCGTAGTCAGATTGGTCTTGTAACACAAGATACCTCGCTTTTACACCGCTCTGTTCGCGATAATATTATTTATGGTCGCCCAACAGCGACAGATGAAGAAATGTTCAATGCAGCTAAACGTGCGGAAGCAGCCGATTTCATTCCTTATCTCAGCGATGCTCAAGGCAGAAAAGGCTATGATGCTCATGTTGGTGAACGTGGGGTGAAACTATCGGGTGGTCAACGTCAACGTATTGCCATTGCGCGTGTCATGTTAAAAGATGCGCCAATTTTACTGTTGGATGAAGCGACCAGTGCGCTGGACTCCGAAGTGGAAGTGGCGATCCAGGAAAGTCTCGATAAGATGATGGAAAATAAAACGGTTATTGCCATTGCTCACCGTTTATCCACTATTGCGGCAATGGATCGTTTAATCGTGTTAGATAAAGGACAAATTGTCGAACAAGGAACTCACGCAGAATTGCTTGAACAAAATGGCCTTTATGCTCGCCTTTGGAAACATCAAAGTGGCGGCTTCTTGAGTGAGCATGCTGAGTAAAACACAGGAAAAAATGACCGCACTTTGCAAAGGTGTAAATCTTGAGAGAGTTTAGATAGAGATTGAACTTTTCTCATAATTAGTGCGAATTTCCTTTGACTATTTTATTGACAACAGGTAATATTCGCACCCTATGCAAAAGGTAAAACTACCCCTAACCGTTGATCCGGTTAAAGACGCTCAACAAAGAATTGATTATGATGGTTATTATACCGCTAGTCAGTTAGTGCGTTTAGCTGAATCTACGGGGAAAGTGCTCAGCGATGCACAGGTAACATTATCGTTTTATATTGATCCACAAAAATTAGTGGTGATGAAAGGGCAAGTACAAGTTGATGTCGAATTAGACTGTCAACGTTGTGGCGAACCATTCAAACAAACATTGGAATGTCATTTTATGTATAGTCCAGTGGCTAATTGGGATCAGGCTGATGACTTGCCGGAAATTTATGAGCCAATCGAATTTAATGAGTTTGGTGAAATAGATTTACTTGGTGCAGTGGAAGACGAACTTATTTTGGCTCTACCGCTTGTTCCAATGCATTCATCTGAACACTGTGAAGTGTCCGCGCACGAACAGGTTTTTGGCGAATTGCCTGAAGAATTGGCAAAAAAACCGAACCCGTTCGCTGTATTAGCTAATTTAAAGCAAAAGTAAATTAAATTTAGGAGTATAGCCAATGGCTGTTCAACAAAACAAAAAATCTCGTTCACGTCGTGATATGCGTCGTTCACACGATGCATTAACTACTGCTGCAGTATCAGTGGATAAAGCAAGCGGTGAAACTCACTTACGCCACCACGTAACTGCTGACGGTTACTACCGTGGTCGCAAAGTGATCAATAAGTAATTTTACTTATAAGGTATTCACTTGAACCGTCTAACCTTAGCGTTAGATGTGATGGGCGGGGACATTGGTCCCCGTATTACTATCCCCGCATCTCTTTCAGCGTTGGAAGCAGATCCAATGCTCTCTTTAGTGCTGTTTGGCGATAGCCAACAAATTTCCCCCTTACTGGAAAATGCACCTTCTTCTCTTTTAGAACGTATTCAAATTCATCATTGCACTAAGACTATTGATAACAATCAAGGTATTTCTCATGCATTGCGTCATAGCAAAGGCACGTCGATGCGTTTAGCTATTGAAATGGTTCAGAAAGGCGAGGCACAAGGTTGTGTGAGCGCAGGAAATACGGGCGCATTGATGGGATTGTCAAAGGTTCTCTTACAGCCTTTAGAGGGAATTCAACGCCCAGCGTTGGTATCCTTATTACCGTCGATGACGGGTGATAAAACCGTGATGTTAGATTTAGGCGCAAACGTAGAATGTTCTGCTCAAAATCTTTATGAATTTGCCATCATGGGCTCGATCTTTGCCGAAAACCGATTGAACTTAGTTTATCCACGTATTGCCTTACTCAATATTGGTGTGGAAGAAATTAAAGGGCATCAATCCATTCGTGAAGCTGCGAATTTATTAGAAAAATCGACCGCACTTAATTATACCGGCTTTATTGAAGGTAACTTTTTATTAAATGGTGTGGCTGATGTGATCGTGAGTGATGGGTTTTCGGGAAATATTGCATTAAAAACCCTTGAAGGAGCAGCTAAGAATCTGTTATCCCTTCTGAAAGGAAAAGAAAAACAGCCTATTTTTAAATCGCTTGCCAAATTTATTCTGCGTTTTTTCTTTAAGGATGCTTATCATCGCTTGAAACGCATTAACCCAGATGAATATAATGGGGCATCTTTACTCGGATTAACGGCTGTTGTGGTGAAAAGCCATGGCAGCGCAAATGTGGATGCATTTGCTCGTGCAATTGCGGATGCAGCTTTACAAGCGCGTTTGCAAATTCCACAAAAAATCTTGGCGGGTTTACAACGTTATTAATTAATAAGTTTTGATATGATGAATAGTAGAATTTTATCCACCGGTAGCTATTTGCCGAGCCATATTCGTACCAATGCGGATTTGGAAAAAATGGTTGATACTTCAGATGAATGGATCGTGACGCGTTCTGGCATTCGTGAACGTCGTATTGCAGCAGCAGATGAAACTGTTGCAACAATGGGATGTGAAGCCGCCAAAAAAGCACTTGAAATGGCCAATCTTGATCCTCAAGAAATTGAGTTGATCATCGTTGCGACAACCAGTGGTTCTCATGCTTATCCAAGTTCAGCTTGCCAAGTTCAAGGTTTATTAGGCATCGAAGACGCGATTTCTTTTGACTTAGCGGCGGCTTGTACCGGTTTTGTTTATGCTTTAGGCGTAGCGGATAAATTTATTCGTTCAGGCAGCGTGAAAAAAGCCCTTGTGATTGGTGCAGATCTTAACTCGCGTAAATTAGACGAAACCGATCGTAGCACTGTCGTGTTATTTGGTGATGGTGCGGGTGCGGTGATCTTAGAGGCATCAGAGCAAGAAGGCATTATTTCAACGCATTTACATGCATCGCCAGATAACAATGCGGCATTGCTACTTCCACAAGCAGAACGTGGTGTGGAGAAATCTGGCTATATTGAAATGCAAGGTAATGAAACCTTTAAATTAGCGGTACGTGAGCTTTCTAATGTGGTGGAAGAAACCCTTTCTGCTAATAATCTCCAAAAAACAGATATCGACTGGCTTGTGCCACATCAAGCGAATTTACGTATTATTACGGCGACAGCGAAAAAATTAGAGATGGATATGTCGCAAGTCGTGGTGACGCTTGATCGTACAGCTAATACCAGTGCGGCGACTGTACCAACAGCTTTAGATGAAGCGGTGCGAGATGGCCGAATTCAACGCGGTCAATTGCTTTTACTCGAAGCTTTTGGCGGTGGTTGGACTTGGGGTTCAGCATTGGTGCGATTCTAATTAATTTGTTAGAATCCCGACAGAATTTTAAAAGTGCGGTTAAATTTGACCGCACTTTCAACATTTAAACGATGAAGAAATAGGAAGAAAACATGAAAAAATTCGCAATGGTTTTTCCAGGACAAGGTTCTCAAGCTGTTGGCATGTTAGCTGATCTTGCTAACGAATATCCGGTAGTCACTGAGACGTTTAAACAAGCATCAGAAGCGCTTGGCTATGATTTATGGAACTTGGTTCAACAAGGTCCAGCAGAAGAATTAAATAAAACTTGGCAAACTCAGCCGGCATTATTAGCGGCATCCGTTGCGATCTTCCGTGTATGGCAAGAAAAATACCCACAATTACAACCAAGTGTGATGGCTGGTCACAGTTTAGGCGAATATTCAGCATTAGTTTGTGCAGGTGTCATTGATTTTAAAGATGCGATTAAATTAGTGGAATTACGCGGTAAATTAATGCAACAAGCAGTACCAGAAGGTACTGGTGCAATGTATGCGATTATTGGTTTAGACAATGAAGCGATTATCAATGCATGTAAACAAGCCGAGCAAGGTGAAGTGGTATCTGCGGTAAACTTTAACTCACCAGGTCAAGTAGTCATTGCTGGAGCGAAAGAGGCAGTAGAACGTGCTGCTGCATTATGTAAAGAAGCGGGCGCAAAACGTGCTTTACCATTAGCGGTAAGTGTTCCTTCACATTGTGCATTAATGAAACCAGCTGCTGATCAATTAGCTGTAACACTTGAAGAGATTACGCTTAATGCGCCAGCAACACCAGTATTAAACAACGTAGATGTTAAAGCGGAAACAGAAAGTGCAGAAATTCGTACCGCACTTATTCGTCAATTATATAGCCCAGTTCGTTGGACTGAAACCGTTGAGAAGATGGCGCAAGATGGCGTAGAAGTTTTAGTTGAAATCGGCCCAGGTAAAGTATTAAACGGTTTAACAAAACGTATCGTGGCAGAATTACAAGCAACATCAGTAAATGATGTGGCATCATT
>CAKVVS010000028.1:0-10149 GCA_934834395.1 Parahaemophilus parainfluenzae
ATATAAGGTGCTGCCACTTCTAAATTCGCCACAATATGATCTTTGGCTGGACGCAAATAACGACTGTGGTAGAAATGGAAGAATTTCGCACGGAAACTTGGCACATCAATTTTAATTGGGCATTGGCTTGCACAGGCTTTACACGCCAAACAAGTATCCATTGCCGCTTTTACTTCATGTGAGAAGTCATATTCACCACGCCATTTCTGCACGCTATTGCGGAAACGTTCCACAAGTGCGGTCAGTTTGACTTGCGTTTTATGAAAATCTAATTGATCAGGCGATACGTTTTCATTCGCCATCAATCGCAGCCACTCACGCACCATAGCGGCTCGTCCTTTTGGCGAGAATACGCGATTTTTACTCACTTTCATGGAAGGACACATAATGCTGTGCTCATCAAAGTTAAAGCAAAGTCCGTTACCGTTACAATTCATCGCACCTTTGAATTCATCTCGCATTTGAATTGGAATTTGGCGATCATTGTCCGCACGCATCGGCGAGAGAATCGAATAGAGCTCCGCATCGCTATTAAGTGGTGTACAGATTTTACCTGGGTTGAGACGATTATTTGGATCAAATAAGAATTTCACATAACGCAATTCCTGCCAAAGTTCGGGAGTGAAGAATTTTTCTCCATAATGAGAACGTACGCCTTTACCGTGTTCACCCCATAGCAAACCGCCGTATTTCACGGTGAGTTCAGCTACTTCATCTGAAATTTGTTTAAAGAGTTTGACTTGTTCTTTATCACATAAGTCTAAAGCGGGGCGAACGTGCAATACACCAGCATCCACATGACCAAACATCCCATATTGCAGATTATGGCTATCTAATAAGGCTCTAAATTCTGCAATGTAATCCGCAAGATGTTCTGGTGGCACACAGGTATCTTCCACAAAAGGAATCGGTTTGGCTGCGCCTTTCGCATTCCCCAATAGCCCCACTGCTTTTTTACGCATGGCATAAATACGTTCAATAGAAGGCAAGTCAGAACAAAGTTGATAGCCGATAATATGATCTTGGCCTTGTGCAATTTTTTCATCTAATTGCTGACACAGTGCGGTCACTTGGCTGTCGATTTTAGCTTGATTGTTGCCCGCATATTCAACAATGTTTAAACCAAGAATTGGATTTTGTTCTTCTTCTGTTAAAAGTTCTTTCACTGAATGCCAAATAATATCTTGCTTAGCAAGGTTCAGCACTTTGGAATCGACGGTTTCAACGGAAAGGGCATTGGCTTTCACCATAAAAGGCGCATTGCGAAGTGCGGCATCAAATGAGCTGTACTTCACATTAATTAAGGTGCGATATTTAGGAATCGGCAATAAATTGAGTTTGGCTTCGCAGATAAACGCAAGTGAACCTTCTGAGCCCGTTAAAATTCGGGTGAGGTTAAATTCACTTTCATCTTTATTAAAGACATTCTTAAGATCGTAACCGGTGAGAAAGCGATTGAGTTGTGGTAAATCTTGAATGATTGAGGTGCGCTTCTCTTTACAACGTTGGAAAATCGTTTGATGTAGCGTTTTACTATTTTCTGCAAGCGGGTAGTTTTCTAAAACATCGTCAGATTTGACCGCACTTGTATCTAATATTTCACCGTTCATTAAAACAGAACGTAATGCTAAAACGTGATCAGAGGTTTTCCCGTATTGTAGTGAGCCTTGACCGGAGGCATCGGTATTAATCATGCCGCCTAGTGTTGCGCGATTGCTGGTGGAGAGCTCTGGTGCAAAGAATAATCCGTGTGGTTTTAGAAATTGATTGAGTTGGTCTTTTACTACGCCCGCCTGCACGCGAACCCAACGTTCTTCTATATTAAGCTCTAAAATTCCAGTCATGTGGCGAGAGAGATCCACAATAATATTGTTATTAATAGATTGCCCATTTGTGCCCGTGCCGCCACCGCGAGGCGTGAAGGTCAGCTGAAGGTATTTCTCTTTATTCGCTAATTTGGTGATGCGCACCACATCGGCAACAGATTTAGGGAACAAAATAGCCTGAGGAAGTTGTTGATAGACACTGTTATCTGTCGCAAGGCTTAAACGGTCAGCATAATTTGAGGCAATATCACCTTCAAAATGCTGTTTTTGGAGTTCGTTAAGATAATCACTTACTACATGATTAAGTTGTGGCACATTAGAAAGACGGGGCAACATAAAATCACTCACATATAAATAGAGAAGAAAGTGAATTTGATGATATATGAAGCTCAAAAAAAAGTCGATTTGAACAAAAGATATTTTTTGTTAGAATAGAAATCGGGTTAAAAATTAACCCGATTTTTGTGAACGAATGTTCATTTTAGGGGTTGTTTGTCTATAAAATAACCAAAAAGGGCAAAAAAAGTTTGATCTTTGATGTTTTTATAGGATAATAACCATACTTTTGAACGTTCCTTTGGCTATGGCAAAGGAATTGAATTTGTCAAAAGGATAAGTTAGGGCAAATTCAAAACCCTAGTTAAGCAATGTTTAGAGTGTTTCTTTTTTATAAAGTTCACAATAAACAAGGAAACTTTTCTTATTAATAACGATGACTAAATAGAGGACATCAAAATGAAAAAAACTGCAATCGCATTAGTCGTTGCTGGTTTAGCAGCAGCTTCAGTAGCTCAAGCAGCTCCACAAGAAAATACTTTCTATGCAGGTGCTAAAGTTGGTCAAGCATCTTTTCATGATGGTATCAAAGACAACTTAGGTTCTTATCACCGTAACTCTGTTACTTACGGTGTATTTGGTGGTTACCAAATTTTAAATCGTGACAACTTAGGTTTAGCGGTTGAATTAGGCTATGATGACTTTGGTCGTGTTAAAGGTCGTGATTTAGGTAAAACTGACTTCAAACACACTAACCACGGTGCTCACTTAAGCTTTAAAGGTAGCTACAATCTTGGTGGTTTAACTTCTGCTTTAGAAGGCTTAGATGTTTATGGTCGTGCAGGCGTAGCATTAGTTCGTTCAGACTACAAATTCTATGATGTAACAAACGGTGGTGCTCGTATCCACGATGCTGGTCGTCATAGTTTACGTACTTCTGGTATGTTCGCAGCAGGTGTTGAATATGCATTACCATCATTACCAGAGTTAGCATTACGTTTAGAATACCAATGGTTAACTCGCGTAGGTAAATTACGTACTCAAGATACTCACAATAGTTCTCAAGACTACAACCCATGGATCGGTTCTATCAACGCTGGTTTATCTTACCGTTTCGGTCAAGGTGCTGCTCCAGTTGTTGCACCTGAAGTTGTAAGCAAAACTTTCAACTTAAGCTCTGATGTAACTTTCGCTTTCGGTAAAGCTAACTTAAAACCACAAGCTAAAGCAACTTTAGACGGTATCTACGGTGAAATCGCTCAAGTTAACAACGCTAACGTAGCTGTTGCTGGTTATACAGACCGTATCGGTAAAGATGCACCAAACTTAAAATTATCACAACGTCGTGCAGACTCTGTAGCTAACTACTTAGTAGCTAAAGGTGTTCCAGCTCAAAACATTTCTGCAGTTGGTCACGGTAAAGCTAACCCAGTTACAGGTTCTACTTGTGACGCGGTTAAAGGTCGTAAAGCGCTTATCGCTTGTTTAGCACCAGACCGTCGTGTTGAAATCGCAGTTAACGGTACTAAATAATTTTATTTAGTTATCCATTAACGGATTAACATTAGAAGACCTAAACTTCGGTTTAGGTCTTTTCTTATATAAATTAAACCTATAATTGAAGGAATTTTTGAATGAAAAAGTGGATTATCTTGATTATTATCGCCGTTGCTGCAGGTTTTGGCTTAATGTCTAGCTACAATGGCTTAGTAAAAGCAGAAACTGAAATTGATTCTGTTTGGGCAAATGTTGAATCATCTTATCAACGTCGTGCTGATTTAATTCCAAACTTAGTGAATACAGTAAAAGGTCAAGCTAATTTTGAACAACAAACATTAACTAATGTAATCGAAGCTCGCGCAAAAGCGACACAAACTAAAATTGATCCGTCTAATTTAACGGAAGAACAATTAAACGAATTCCAACAAAATCAAAATCAAGTAGGTTCAGCATTATCTCGTTTACTTGTTACTGTAGAACAATACCCACAATTAAAAGCGAATGAAGGTTTTATGAACTTACAAGCGCAACTTGAAGGTACAGAAAACCGTATCAATGTCGCTCGTAATAAATTTAATGAAGCTGCACGTATTTATAATGAAAAAGTACGTCAATTCCCAACTAAATTAGCGGCAATGATTTTTGGTTTTAAAGCTAAACCTTACTTTAAATCAGCTGCAGGCGCTGAAAACGCACCAACTGTAAACTTTAACTAAGGTTTATCTATGCCATTCTTTTCCAGAATTCCGGTAGATAAAAAGCAAATCGAGGCGGCGATTAGTCGCCTCGAAAGCTTAAGTTCGGCTGAGTTACGTGTTTATATTGAACGCAAAGTACCAAAGGCTTCAGCACAACTGTCTGCAATGGAACGTGCTTTAGAAGTGTTTGATGAACTGGAAATGCATAAAACAGCGGCACAAAATGCCGTGTTGATTTATGTGGGATATAAAAATCATCTCTGTGCAATCGTAGGTGATAAAGGCATTCATCAATTTGTTGATGTAGCTTATTGGCAGTTACAATGTGATTTAATGATTGAACAGTTTAAACAAAAAGCTTATACACAAGGCATTGTCGATGCGATTGATCGTATCAGTGATATTTTATCTCGCCATTTCCCTATTCAGCCTGATGATGTGAATGAATTATCTAATGAGGTAATTATTAATGGCTAAGCTTTTATCTTTTATGAAAAGTGCGGTTGTTTTTAGCCTTGTTTTTTTTGCTCAAATGGTTGTTGCGGCAGAATTTCCGACTGCACCAAATCCTTTCCATTACATAAACGATTACACCAACACACTTTCATCAGAACATAAGCAAATTTTAGAAAATAAACTGATTGCTTATAGTAAAGAAACGAGTTCACAAATCGCTGTTGTTTTGGTTCCGACAACCGGTGAATATGAAATTGCTGATTATACCTTTGCGTTAGGTGATAAATGGGGCATTGGACGTAAAAATCTGAACAATGGCGTGTTGATGCTGATTGCGAAAAATGATCGCAAAGTTTTTATCGCAACAGGGCAAGGTTTAGAAGGTGTATTACCAGATGCTTTTTTATCGCAAGTCATCCGTTCGGCAATTTTGCCACAATTTAAACAAGGCCAATATGCCCAAGGTATTAATGATGGCTTAAACCAAATTATTGCTGCAAGTAAAGGCGAGTTTGATGCTGCACAAGTTGAAGAAGATGCGTTCGATAAGTACATCCCATTCTTAATGGTATTGGCATTTATTGCTATTGTATTATTTGGTGAATTCCAATATCACAAAGATGAAGTATATATTAGCCCGAATCAACGCGACCAACTGAATAAAATCATTCGTCAAAGTACGATTTCTCGTCGCCGTGGTGGTGGCTCCGGTTTCGGAGGCGGATTTGGTGGAGGATTCGGCGGAGGCGGTTCTTCCGGTGGTGGCTTTGGCGGCGGTAGCTTCGGCGGCGGTGGAGCAGGTGGAAGTTGGTAAGACCAAGTCTTTCACTCAGGTTCTATCTTATGCTAGAATAGCGCCCTATTCAGACTTATTTGAACAAGGAACATTATGGAAACGTTAGACAAAATCAAAAAACAAATCGCTGAAAACCCAATTTTAATTTACATGAAAGGTTCACCAAAATTACCTTCTTGTGGTTTCTCTGCGCGTGCATCTGAAGCATTAATGAATTGCAAAGTACCTTTTGGCTATGTTGATATTCTTCAACACCCAGATATTCGTGCTGAATTGCCGGCTTATGCAAACTGGCCAACTTTCCCACAATTATGGGTAGAAGGTGAGTTAATTGGTGGTTGTGATATTATTTTAGAAATGTATCAAGCTGGCGAACTTCAAACTTTATTAAGCGAAGTAGCGGCTAAACATCAAGCTTAATTGACGATAGATTACAAGATAAACCTGCTTTTTAGCAGGTTTTCTTTTGCTCAAAAAATGATAAACCTGTTATAAAAATGTGATCAGATTAACATTTTTAAGTTAAATAACTTGTTGATAAAATTCCCTTACGTTAGACTACATCGCACTTAGTCGGGGTGCCAATATTAATGGCTGAGAAACACCCGTGAACCTGAAACAGATAATGCTGGCGTAGGAAACTAATGATCTCATTATGCTGTTTCGTTATGCAAAAATAAGGAGAACGCATAATGAACAAAACGCTTCCTATTTTAACCGCACTTTTTACCGCTTCCGCTTTCGCACAAGCTGCACCTCAAACATTAGATGTTTATACTTATGATTCATTTAGTGCTGATTGGAGTGCTGGACCAAAAGTAAAAGCAGCTTTTGAACAACAATTCCCGCAATGTAAGCTGAATTATGTGGCTTTTGACAATAATGGCACTTTGTTTAACCGTGTTCGTCTAGAAGGTAAAAAAATTAAGGCGGATGTCGTGCTTGGTTTAGATAGTTATCAAATTGAGGATGCACAAAAACTCAAGATTTTTGAGCCAAATAAAGTGGATTTAAGCCAGTTACGTTTACCAATTAAATGGGAAAATCACACGTTCTTACCATTTGATTATGCGCAATATGCGTTTATTTATGATAAAAATAAACTGGCTAATCCACCAAAGAGCTTAAAAGAATTAGTTGAGCGTCAAGATCTTAAAGTGTTATATCAAGATCCGCGTACAAGCAGTATTGGACGTGGTTTATTACTTTGGATGAATGTAGTTTATCCAGAAGCTGACGTGGTAAATGCCTGGAAAACTCTTTCTAAACATACTGTCACGGTCACCAAAGGTTGGACTGAGTCTTATGGGGCCTTCTTAAAAGGCGAAGGTGATCTGGTTTTAAGCGTCAATACGTCACCGATTTACCATATTCTTTCTGAACAAAAAGACAATTATGTGGCAACGGAATTTGCAGAGGGTAGCGTATTACAAGTTGAAGTCGCGGCAAAAGTCGCTAACCGCAATAATGCCTGTGCTGATGAATTTTTAGGATTCTTACTTTCACCGCAAGCTCAAGCGGATATTGCTAAAAGTAATGTGATGTTACCCGTGGTAGAGACCAATATCGAAAGTCATATTGATGCGCTTAATTCTCGCGCAAAATCAATGCGTATTTTAGATACCACAACGGTAACAAGTGAGCAGCTGAAAGGCTGGATCAATCAATGGCAAAAAGCCTTATCTAAGTAGTATTAATGAGCTTATTGCAACATCCGCATTTTCGTCCTCGCCATTATTTGGGCGGAAGTGCGGTCATTTTTTTCATTGTTTTACTCTATGGATTTTCACTTTCTGCTGTTTTTTCAGTTGGAAGTGATTATGCCTTATCTGATTTCTTAAAAGACGATTATTTGCATCAAGTTATCGCCTTTAGTTTCGGTCAGGCATTATTATCTGCCTTGCTTTCTAGCGTAATTGGAACTTTATTTGCGCGTGCTTTTTTCTATTTAGATTTCAAAGGCAAATCGCTCATTTTACGCATTTTTTCCCTCACCTTTGTTTTGCCAGCATTACTGGCTATTTTCGGTTTGATTGGGATTTATGGCACGGCAGGTTGGCTAACACAACTGCTACAAACCTTAGGTATTTCGTGGAAACCCTCCATTTATGGTTTAAGTGGCATTCTCATTGCCCATTTATTTTTTAATATTCCTTTAGCGGCACGAATGAGTTTACAGGCTTTGCAAAGTGTACCGACCGAACAGCATCAACTCGCGGCACAATTGAATATCAAAGGTTTCACATTTTTCCGTTTAATTGAATGGCCTTATTTGAAAAGCCAAATCGTGTCTGCCTTTGTACTGATTTTTATGTTGTGTTTCACCAGTTTTACGATCGTGTTGGCACTGGGTGGCGGACCACAAAACAGCACATTAGAAGTTGCGATTTACCAAGCCATTTTCTTTGAATTTGATTTACCCAAAGCCGCACTTTTTGCGCTTGTACAATTTGCGTTTTGTTTTGCGTTATTTTCGCTTTCACAATATTGGGCAAAAGCACCCGAAACCCAGATTTCGCAACGTTATCGATGGGTTTTACCTGTTTCAAGTGCGGTTAAATTTGGACATGTTTTTGTCTTATTCTCGGTGTGCTTATTTATTTTAAGTCCCTTATTCAATATTGTTTTCCAAGGTTTGTCTGCGACCCAATTATTTGGCTATTGGCAAAATCCACAATTATGGAAGGCGCTTGCTTATTCATTAACCATGGCACCGACAGCCGGGATTTTATCAGTAGTATTTGGATTCTTCTTATTGTTACTCTCCCGTCAACTGCAATGGTTATATCACCCTAAATTAGCTCACTTGATTTTAACAGGTGGAATGATGATTTTAGCCATTCCGACGATTGTCTTAGCAGTTGGCTTATTCCTTTGGTTACAAGATATTGATTTTTCAGCAGGGCATTTGTTTGTAGTGGTATCTGTTTGTAACGCCTTGGCTGCCTTGCCATTTGTGATCAAAATTCTTAATACACCAATGAATCAATCGATGCAATATTATGAAAAACTCTGTTTATCGCTGAATATTACAGGCTGGCAGCGTTTTCGTTTAATTGAATATCCGTTGCTAAAAGCCCCGTTGAAATATGCTTTGGCGCTCGCGACGACCTTATCACTCGGCGATTTTACGGCGATAGCTTTATTTGGTAGTCCTGATTTTACTTCGTTGCCGCATTTGCTTTATCAACAAATCGGGCAATATCGAAGCCAAGAAGCGGCAGTGACAGCATTGATTTTATTGGGCTTATGTTTAGGTTTATTTATGTTTATTGAAGGGCAGAAGGAACAACATGATTAAATTAAATAATGTGGTCTTCAATTATCAATCCATGCCGATGGTATTTGATTTACATATTCAAGCCCAGGAAAAAATTGCCATCATTGGTGAAAGTGGCGCAGGAAAAAGTACCTTACTGAATTTAATTGCCGGCTTTGAATATGCTGATAGTGGCGAGATTTGGCTCAATGGTGAAAATCATACTAAAACAGCACCTTTTGAACGCCCCGTTTCCATGCTATTTCAGGAAAATAATCTCTTTACTCATCTTTCTGTGGAAGAGAATATTGCCTTAGGTTTAAAACCGAATTTAGCCTTAAATGCAGAAGAAAAAGCCCTTGTAGAACAAGCGGCAAGTGCGGTCAATTTACAGGATTTTTTAACGAGAAAACCGACCGCACTTTCAGGTGGACAAAAACAGCGAGTAGCGTTAGCGCGCTGTTTGCTACGAGATAAACCCATTTTATTATTGGATGAGCCTTTTTCCGCACTCGATCCTAAATTACGCATTGAAATGCAGGATTTAATGGATCAATTATGTGAAGAGAAAAAACTCACCATGTTACTGGTGACACATCAACCCAAAGAAATTGAACGGCATATTGATCGAGTGATTGAAATTCATCAAGGAAAAGTGATCTGATCTCTTTTTATCATATTGCAGAGTAATATGCTCAACTTAATAAAAGCTACATAGCTTAAACGAGGAAAATATAATGACCACAACAAATGTAGTACAGCTTTCATCTATTACGCCCCATCCTTCAGTAGAGTATTGGTCTGTTTGTAAAGTCGAAGCGTTATTTGAAACACCTTTTTTAGAATTAGTCTATCGTGCGGCTCAAGTGCATCGAGAGCATTTCAACCCTGGCGCGATACAGTTATCGACGTTGATGTCGATTAAAACGGGTGGCTGTCCAGAGGATTGTGGTTATTGCCCACAATCAGCACGTTATCAAACAGGCGTACAAAATCAGCAGATCTTGGATATTGATGAAATTGTCGAAAAAGCCAAAATTGCGAAAGCACGTGGTGCAGGACGTTTTTGTATGGGCGCAGCATGGCGTGGTCCTAAGCCTAAAGATATGGAAAAAGTGACGGCGATTATTCGTGCGGTAAAAGATATCGGCTTAGAAACGTGCGGTACCTTTGGGTTGTTGCAAGATGGTATGGCGGAAGAGTTAAAAGATGCAGGATTGGATTATTACAATCACAATCTAGATACCGCGCCAGAGAATTATCACAATGTCATTGGTACACGCCGTTTTGATGATCGTTTAAGTACATTAGGAAAAGTGCGTCATGCCGGTTTAAAAG
>CAKVVS010000029.1:0-10053 GCA_934834395.1 Parahaemophilus parainfluenzae
TCGTATACCACGTGGGCATCGAATAATTTTTCGTAAAGAGTTTTTGCCATAATTTTTCTCAATTCGTTAGAGTAGTAAGTGCGGTCAAATTATTATTCGTAAATCCTGAAGATTTACTCGCTCCTTCGGAGCCGTTGGCAGAGCCAACGTTCAAAAAGCTTTGCTTTTTGTGAGTGTTTTTAAACCGCACTTTAATTGTTTTTTATTAGATTGCGTTAGCGATTAATGTACCCATTTCCGCAGTTGAAACGGGCGCAGAATCATCGGCTAAATCACCCGTACGGTGACCATTTGCTAAGACTTTTTGTACGGCATTTTCAATCGCATCTGCGGCATCATTTAAGTTGAAGCTATAACGCAACATCATTGCCGCAGAAAGAATTTGTGCGATTGGGTTGGCAATGCCTTTGCCAGCGATATCCGGTGCAGAACCGCCAGCCGGTTCATATAAACCGAAACCTTCTTCGTTTAAGCTAGCAGATGGCAACATCCCCATAGAACCTGTGATCATCGCCGCTTCATCAGAAATAATATCACCGAAAATGTTAGAGCAGAGGAGCACATCGAAAGACTCAGGTGCTTTGATTAATTGCATAGTCGCATTGTCAATATAAATGTGATCTAAGGTGACTTCAGGGTAATCTTTCGCCACTTCAGTCACAGTTTCACGCCATAAGATTGAAGCTTGTAATACGTTAGCTTTATCCACAGAAGTGACGTGTTTACGACGTTTCATTGCGGCATCAAAAGCCGCACGCGCAATGCGTTCGATTTCATATTTGTAATAAACTTCGGTATCGAATGCTTTGGTTTGTGCACCTTCTCCTTCACGGCCTTTAGGCTGACCGAAATAAATCCCACCCGTTAATTCACGTACAACCACCATATCAAACCCTTTCGCTGCAATATCTGCACGTAATGGACAGAATTTTTCGAGTCCTTTATAAAGGGTTGCAGGACGAAGATTGCAGAATAATTTGAAATGTTTACGCAATGGCAACAATGCACCGCGTTCTGGTTGTTGATCCGGTGGTAAATTTGTCCATTTTGGGCCACCTACAGAGCCAAACAAAATCGCATCAGCATCATCACAACCTTTTAAGGTTTCTGCCGGTAATGGGCAACCACAATGATCAATTGCAGCACCACCCACATAAAACTCGTTAAAGTTAAGTTTGAAACCGAATTTTTCTTGGACTTTGTTTAATACTTTAATGGCTTCAGCCATCACTTCTGGACCAATACCGTCTCCCGGTAGAACAGCGATGTTGTATGATTGCATATTGTTTTTCCTATTTCAGTCACACTAAAGTGCGGTTAATTTTCTCCCCTCTTTTGTAAAGAGGGGCTGGGGGAGATTTTAACGATATAAAATTTACTGCTGAGGTTGATGTTACTTCTGCTAAATCTCCCCTAACCCCTCTTTGCTAAAGAGGGGGACTCAATTAATTAATGATGTTTGTGGCTTTTAATATCGGCGACTTTATGCGCACGATAAATAGCATTAATTGCATGAACTAAAGCAAGCGCGGAAGATTCAACGATGTCTGTCGCTAAACCAACGCCATGGAATTTACGGCCTTCGTGTTCAACCACGATATCCACCTGACCTAAGGCTTCAGCACCTTCGCCTTTTGCAGTTAAGTTATAGTGGGACATTTTGATATCTAAGCCGGTTAAATTCAAGATCGCATTGTAAACTGCATCAACCGGACCATTACCACCGATAGAAGAGGTGCTTAATTTTTTACCATCCAATTCCACTTGAACAAACGCAGTTGCTGGATACTCTTTAGTGGAGTGTGCAGAAAGTTTATCTAACACTAAACGATCTTCATCACCTTGTTGCATATCGATAAAGGCTAAAGCTTCTAAGTCATAATCGAATACTTGGCCTTTTTTGTCTGCCAATTTTAAGAATGCTTCATACAATTTGTCTAAATCGTAATCTTGTTCGGTGTAGCCCATATCTGCCATATGGCCTTTTACTGCTGCGCGACCTGAACGGGCGGTTAAGTTCAATTTCTCTTTCTTCAAGCCGATAGTTTCTGGCGACATGATTTCGTAGGTATTTTGGTTTTTTAACATACCATCTTGGTGAATACCGGATGAATGTGCGAAAGCATTTGAACCTACAATCGCTTTATTCGGTTGGATTGGCATATTACAAAGTTGGCTCACCATTTGGCTAACACGGTGGATTTCTTGTGTGTTGATACGTGTATCCACGCCCATGAATTCTTGGCGAACTTTCATTGCCATTACCACTTCTTCAAGTGAGGTATTACCCGCACGTTCACCAATGCCGTTGATAGTACATTCAATTTGGCGTGCACCATTTTGTACAGCGGTTAAGGAGTTAGCCGTTGCCATACCCAAGTCATTGTGGCAATGTACGGAAATCACAGCTTTATCGATATTTGGTACGCGGTTACGTACTTCAGCAATAATATTGCCGAATTGATTAGGTAAGCAGAAACCAACAGTGTCAGGAATATTTACAGTTGTTGCACCTGCATTAATTGCCGCTTCAACAATACGACAAATATTGTCGATACCGGTACGGCCTGCATCTTCGCAAGAAAATTCTACATCATCAGTATAATTACGTGCATGTTTTACTGCGGCTACCGCCATTTCAACCACATCGTCAAAGGTACGTTTTAATTTGGCTTCAACGTGTAATGCTGAAACTGCAATAAATGTATGGATACGAAACGCTTCTGCCACTTTTAAGGCTTCAGCTGCAGCATCAATATCTTTAATTACTGCACGGGAAAGTGCCGCAACACGACTATTTTTGATATGGCGTGCAATGGTTTGAACAGATTCAAAATCACCTTGAGAAGAAACCGGGAAACCGACTTCCATCACATCTACGCCGAGACGTTCAAGGGCTAAAGCAATCTGTAATTTCTCTTTAACGGTTAAGCTTGCTTTTAACGCTTGTTCGCCATCACGCAAGGTGGTATCAAAAATAATAACGCGATCTGTCATAATGTTTTCCTTCTTTTATCACTCAAAGTGCGGTCATTTTTACCGTGATTTTAAAACGAAAAAACCCGCAATCTTAAAAGTGCGGGTTGATAATAGATTTTTTACATAAAGGTGTTTTTTATCCACAACTTAGCCGCACAAAGAATGTGAGAGCAGGAGGTTGAGAGATAAAGAAACAGCTTGGTACATAAAAAGATAATCCTGTAAAAAATTCTGTAGAACGCTGTCCATATTACGGATAAAAATGTTGCTGTCAAATCATTTATCAGTGATTTATATCTAAAATGAATATCTCTACACAATCTTAAAAGTGTATTTCTCTTAATATGAGTTTTTTATCAGAATTAATCTCTAAAAATAGCTTTTAAGAAGCTGTTTTTGTCCTGTTTTATTCCTCGTTTCTGGTATGCCGATTTTTTCTAAAATTTTTTCTCTTTTTGCGATCTGAATCGCAGAATTAAGACAAACTTTTCATTTTTTGAGACAAATCTCGCCATAATTTTCTTTTTAAAGGAGAGAATTATGAGCGATTTTACGTCGATTTTGTTGCGATTAGCTCAAGTGCCCAAATTGGGCAGTGTGCGGATTCAACAAATTTTGGCCCATGTGAATATAGAAGACTTGTTAAATTATGATGAAGTGGCATTTAAACAAATGGGCTGGGATGCGTTGCAGATTCGTCGTTGGTTTCAGCCGGAAATGAAATTTATTGAACCTGCTTTGAGCTGGGCAGAAAAAGAAGGCCATCATTTAATCCACTGTTTTTCAGATGACTATCCTTTTTTACTTAAACAAATTAGTGGCTTTCCACCCTTATTATTTGTGAAAGGCAATTTGACCGCACTTTCTGCTCAGCAAATTGCCATGGTTGGAAGCCGTTATTGTTCGGCTTATGGTGAATATTGGGCAAAATATTTTGCGACAGAGCTTTCTCTCGCAGGATTGACGGTGACGAGTGGGTTGGCTTTAGGTATTGATGGATTTAGCCATCAGGCGGTGGTGGATATTCAAGGGCAGACCATTGCCGTATTGGGCAGCGGATTAGATCACATTTACCCCGCTAAACATCGCCGATTAGCCGAGCAAATTATCGAAAATAACGGGGCATTAGTTTCTGAATTTATCCCTACGCAAGCGCCGATTGCTGAAAATTTTCCTCGTCGTAATCGCATTATCAGCGGGCTTTCATTAGGAACGTTAGTGATTGAAGCCACAGAGAAAAGCGGTTCACTCATTACAGCACGCTATGCCTTAGAACAAAACCGCGACATTTTTGCGTTGCCAGGAAATATTCAAAGTGAATACAGTCAAGGCTGTCATAAACTGATTAAGCAAGGGGCGATGTTGGTGGAAAATGTCAAAGATATTTTAGATAGCCTCAATCACAGCGTTGTTTTTCAGCCTCCAGTACATAATACGCAAATTAATAAGCCGATAGCTAAACCACTAACAGCAAAAACACCAACCGTGGAGCCAAGCCATCCTGAACTTTATCAACATATCAGTTATACACCGATAAGTCTTGATGATTTATCGGTTGCATTGAATTTGCCGGTGGATTTGCTTTTAGTGCAGTTATTAGATTTGGAGTTACAAGATTTAATCGTCAATGAGAATGGACTCTATAAGCGGATAGCATAAACGGGGTAGAGCGATGAGGCAATCCTGTGCTAAGATACGGTTCAGTTTTAGAAAGGAGAACCTATGTTAGCCATTATTTCCCCGGCAAAAACCTTAGATTTTGAAAGTGCGGTCAGAAATCTTCCTGTTTCTCAACCGCACTTGACGGATTATAGTGAGCAACTGATTGAAATCTGTCGTCAATTATCTCCCCAAGATCTTTCTTCCTTAATGTCTATCAGCGATAAACTTGCGGGCTTAAATGCCGCTCGTTTTGCTGAATGGACAAAATCTCACAACGAAAAAAATTCACGCGCAGCCATTTGGGCATTCAAAGGTGATGTTTACACCGGTTTGGATGCGGATAGCTTAACTGATGAAGATGTGCAATTCGCACAACGCCATTTACGTATGCTTTCCGGTTTATATGGCTTACTTAAACCCCTTGATTTAATGCAACCTTACCGCTTGGAAATGGGCACGAAGTTAGCGAATCCCAAAGGAAAAGATCTTTATGCTTTTTGGGGGAACATCATTACTCAATCTGTGCAACAAGCGCTTGATGAGCAAGGCGATCGTGTTTTGATCAATTTAGCTTCTGATGAATACTATAAATCAGTAAAAGAAAGCCAATTAGATGCACAAATTGTTAAGCCTATTTTCTTAGATAATAAGAATGGTAAATACAAAGTGGTCAGCTTTTATGCGAAAAAAGCCCGTGGTTTAATGTGTCGTTTTATCATTCAAAATCGTTTGGAACGTGTTGAACAACTGAAAGAGTTTGACCTTGGTGGTTATTGGTTTGATGCGACATCCTCTACTGAAAAAGAATTTGTATTTAAGCGAGATATTAATGAATAAAATCCTGGTTATATTGACCGCACTTTTACTCTCAGGTTGTGCGGCAAAAGTGAGTCAGCTTCAAACACCTGAAAAAATTGAATATAACGGCAAAACCTATAAACTTACTGCAAGCCAAGATTTGGATACGATTGCACGTTATGTTTATCTTGCAGAGCCGGATACCTTGGAAAATTGGCAGTCTCAAATTGAAGTGTTGCTTGATCGTGATTTATCTCGTTCTATTGAGCAACGAGTGGCATTGCGTGAAAAAGTATATCGTAATTTACGTGTCCAAGATTTCAAAATCCGAGCAAATTCAAATAAAAAGAAAAAACCTGCAACAGAGTTAAGCGGCTATGTTATTTATGCACCAACAGAACAGAATCCATCTTGGCAGGTAGATATTGCAAAAGGAAAAAATATTCCTTCTTGTGGTTTTGTACAATATCAATATTCCCAAAAAGTAGAACAAGGTAAAAAATTTCAACGCTTAAGTAAGGTAAAAATAGTAAAAAATTTACAAAAATATTTAGTGGCAAAGGAAAGCAAAACATTACAAAAAGCGGATCTTTCTTGGAAGTGTGAAAGTTATTTCCATCATTAAAACTTATACTAGATCAAATTCCACGTAAATTTTAAAAATTTTTCTAGAGCGGAAATAATGGATGGTGTAATCTTGACGCCAATTATTCTTAGAGTTCAAAGTAGGTAAATATGATTAAAAAAATTGCTGTATTAACCAGTGGTGGTGATGCACCAGGTATGAATGCTGCCATCCGTGGCGTTGTTCGTGCAGCTCTTGCAGAAGGGCTTGAAGTATTTGGGATTTATGACGGTTATCAAGGTCTATATAACAATAAAATCAAACAGTTAAACCGTTATAGTGTATCCGATATTATTAACCGTGGTGGTACATTCTTAGGCTCTGCGCGTTTCCCTGAATTTAAAGATCCAGCAGTACGTGAAAAATGTGCAGAAATTTTACGTTCTCACGGTATTGATGCTTTAGTTGTTATCGGTGGTGACGGTTCTTACATGGGGGCTAAATTGCTTACTGAAGAACATGGTTTCCCTTGCGTAGGTATCCCTGGCACAATTGATAACGATGTGGCTGGAACAGATTACACAATCGGTTATGAAACCGCACTACAAACAGCAGTGGATGCCATTGACCGTTTACGTGATACCTCAAGTTCTCACCAACGTATTTCTATTGTGGAAATCATGGGGCGTCACTGTAGTGACTTAACCATTTCGGCAGGTATTGCAGGTGGTTGTGAATATATCGTGGCATCTGAAATGGAATTTAATCGTGAAGAATTAATTCGCCAAATTGAACGCAGTATTATTCGCGGAAAACGTCATGCTATTATTGCGATTACTGAATTAATCACAGATGTACATTCTCTTGCGCGTGAGATTGAAGCGCGCGTAGGCCATGAAACCCGTGCAACCGTATTAGGCCATATTCAACGTGGTGGTTCGCCTTGTGCCTTCGACCGTATTTTAGCTTCACGTATGGGCGTATATGCGGTAGATATATTGCTACAAGGTAAAGGTGGCTACTGTGTGGGTATTCAAAACGAAAAATTAGTTCACCACGATATTATTGATGCAATCAACAATATGCGTCGTGAATTTAAAGCTGATTGGTTAGAAATGGCTAAACGCTTAGAATAATCTTTTAAAGGTTATTTAAAACAAAAAAATCGGGCTAAAACAATCATTGTTTTAGCCCGATTTTTATATGCCTAGATTAGACTTTGAGTTTATTTTTCTTACGTTGCAAGAAGTACACGAAAACGAGTAATAATGCACAAGCAAGAGACACAATAAACAAGCTACCAAAGAATCCATTCCAGTGGAGAGATTGAATAATCCACGCTAATGGCGCCCCCGCGGCGGCTGCACCAATATAGGCGAAGAGACTAACGAAGCCGGTAGAAGATCCTGAAGCATGTTTGTGGGAGTTTTCAGCTGCTGCCATGGCGATAAGGAATTGCGGACCAAAGATAAAGAATCCCATTAGGAAGAATAATCCACACATCACAAAATAGTTATCGCTTGGGATGAACCATAATGCTAAGGAGGTTGAAATAATACCTAACACATAGATGATGTTCATTTGGGTACGGTTTCCGTTGAAGAATTTATCAGAACCCCAGCCCGCAAAAAGTGCGCCTAAGAATCCACCGATTTCAAAGAAAGAAACCGCGGAGTTCGCTTTAAGTAAGTCATAACCGTGGGTTTCTGTTAAATATAAGTTACCCCAGTCATTGATACCGGTACGGATGATATAAATAAAACACCAAGAAAATGCTAATGCCCAGATAATGCTGTTTTTGAACACATAAATTTTAAGAATTTCCCAGTTAGATAAACCTAAACCTTCACTTTCATGTTCTTTTTCAGCAATATCATTACGCCATTCACCTACAGTTGGAAGTCCCATTGAAGTTGGGCGATCGCGTAATAAGAAACAAAGAGCAAAACCGATGACACAGGCAATAATCCCTGGCACGATCATACCGTAACGCCATCCCCAATAAAGGGCAACGGCACCAGATAAAATTGGAATGAGTGCACCACCTAAGTTATGTGAGGTATTCCAGATCGCCCACCATAAACCACGTTCATTACGTGAGTACCAAGTATTCAGGATTTTTGAACATGGAGGCCAACCCCAACCTTGGAAAAAGGCGTTGATCATCCAAAGGGTGATAAACATAAAGACAGATGAACTCATGCCGAATAGAATGTTGACGATACCCGTCATAATTAAACCAATCCCCATAAAGTAACGAGGGTTAGAACGGTCACCAAGTACACCTGATAAGAACTTGGATATACCGTAGGTGAGATAAAACGCAGTACCCATGATACCTATATCGGCTTTTTGTAGCCCTAAGTCAGTTAGCATGGCAGGCATAACGAAGTTAAAACTTTTACGAGTAAAATAGAAAACGGCGTAGCCGATATAACTGGTAATCATCAAATGTAATCGCCAGTAACGGTAAGTTTTGTCGATCTCCTCTTTGCTTTTAGTAACCGGTAGATCCGGTGGTACACTGAAGATACCCATAATATTTCTCCTCTAAATGATAATAAATCATTTCAGTATATTACAAAGCCAGTTTTCAAAAGGGGACTCAGATCAAAAAATAGGGAATTTATAGGAAAAAATGGCTTGATGAATCGTTGATTTGATGATGATGGAAAAAAGTGCGGTCAACATTTTAGGGTTTTGACCGCACTTTTTTTAGAATGGTTTTGATATGTTTTATGCTTTACGCTGTAAAATTAAAAAACGACAATCATAGGGATTATCTGCATCCGCTTGACGATATTCTTCAAACTCGATGTTCCATTCTGCCCAATTAATTTCTGGAAAGAACGTATCGCCGTCAATGTCAGCTTGAATTTGCGTGAGATATAGTTTATCTGCTTTAGGTAAATATTGTTTAAATAACTCGCCGCCGCCAATCAACATAATTTCATCAAATTCTTTGACAAAATCGACCGCACTTTCAAAATTCTCTTTCCAGATGACACCTTCATATACGTAAGGCGTGCGTGAAAGGACGATATTGGTGCGTTTAGGCAATGGGCGACCAATACTTTCAAAGGTTTTACGACCCATAATTACCGGTTTGCCCGTGGTGTTTTTACGAAACCAGGCTAAATCAGCAGGTAAGTGCCAAGGCATTTGATTATCTTTTCCGATGACGTTATTTTTTGTTGTCGCAACGATCAAACTTAATGTCATATTTTCTATCCCATTTTTCTTTTTTTGCACTATATCATAGGTATTCACAAAATCTGAATTCGAGATGGGATTTTTCGTGATTTTTATTTATTTTAGTGCTAATTTAACGCCAATTTACTATTTTTTTATTGAGGACAAACTATGTCGGCAAATCGCAAAACAATCGTCGTAAAATTTGGTACTAGCACATTAACACATGGTTCTCCAAAATTGAATGCGCCTCACATGGTCGATATTGTTCGCCAGATTGCCCAGCTTCATCAAGCGGGTTTTCGTGTCGTGATTGTGACATCAGGTGCGATTGCCGCTGGACGACATTATTTAAATCATCCTCAACTTCCTCCAACTATTGCCTCAAAGCAGCTTTTAGCTGCAGTAGGGCAGAGTCAACTGATTCAAGCCTGGGAAAAATTATTTGCGATTTATGATATTCATATTGGACAAATTTTATTAACTCGTGCCGATATTGAAGATCGTGAACGTTTTTTAAATGCGCGCGATACATTACATGCTCTGTTAGACAATCAGATTATTCCTGTGATTAACGAGAATGATGCGGTGGCAACGGCTGAGATTAAAGTAGGGGATAACGATAACTTATCGGCTCTAGTTGCGATTTTAGTGCAAGCGGAACAACTTTATTTGTTAACGGATCAACAAGGTTTGTTCGAAAGCGATCCTCGTAAAAATCCAGATGCGAAATTGATTCCTGTGGTTGAGCAAATTACCGACCATATTCGTTCTATTGCAGGCGGTAGCGGTACAAACCTTGGTACTGGCGGGATGAGCACAAAAATAATTGCGGCAGATGTGGCAACGCGTTCAGG
>CAKVVS010000030.1:0-10005 GCA_934834395.1 Parahaemophilus parainfluenzae
ACATGGAAGTTACCTTTGCCTGATTTTGTATTTAACGCATTGAGCTCTTTTCCTTGCTCAATCCATAACCCCGCAGGCACATTATTCATGCTATAAATGCCCGCATTCATGACCATTTTCACGTTATAGCTATCTTCTAAGGCATTTTTGAGACGCGTTAAACTTTGATAATCTTTACCTTCAGCATCCTTCCAATGTAGCTGTACTTCTTCGGGCTTTGCTTGAAAAATTCCGTAAGTAATATTGCCATCATCAAAGGTTCGGTATTCAGCTAGGGCTGGCACACTCATCAGTAACGATGCGCAACTAAAAAGTGCGGTCAAAAATTTAATCGTTTTTTTCATTTAAAGGATGGGTTAAATGCAACGCATTGGAAAAGGCATGCAACCCTTCTGCATTCCCTGATCGCATCATGGCTTGCATGGTTTGGGTTGGTGCATGAATAAGTTTATTTGTTAATTTATAACTCAATTCTTGCAGAATTTTTTCAGCATTCTCACCCTGTTGAATTTGGTGTAACGCTTTTTCGAGTAATTCTTGGCGAGTATTCTCTGCCTCATCTCGGTAATGACGAATCAAATTGGAGAATTGATGAACCTTCAACCACTCAAAGAAATCCATGCATTCTTGTGTAATGATATCTTGCGCTTGCTCTGATGCTTGCTCACGTTGAGAAAGATTACGCTGGATAATATCTTGCAAATCATCCACAGTGTAATGATACACACTTTCTAATTCCGAGACATTTTCATCAATATCACGAGGCACGGCGATATCAACCATTAAAGTCGGTCTAAATTGGCGTGCTTTCTCCGCAATTTCAGCCATCGCTTTGGTGATTAAAACATTTGGACTGCCTGTTGAGCTGATAACAATATCAGCTTGATTTAGTGGTGTTTGCAATTCATCAAGCGAATACACATCAATCGGTGTATTAGACGCTAAGTTTTCCACCAACTGCTCAGCACGAGATAAAGTGCGGTTAGCAATCATCAATTTTTTTACACCGTGGCGTAATAAATGACGGCTCACCAATTCAATGGTTTCTCCTGCCCCAACAAGTAAAATTTGTAGTTCACGTAAAGATTCAAAAATCTGACGAGCCAAGCTACAAGCCGCATAAGCCACCGATACGGCACTTTCACCAATATTGGTTTCAGTACGCACACGTTTTGCTGTAGCAAAAGTTTTTTGGAACAAGCGAGAAAGCGTGCTCGAAAGTGGAATATTTGCCGCTTGATAATAATCTTCACTGATTTGGAAAGCTTGCTTCACCTGTCCTAAAATTTGCGGCTCCCCCAAAATTAATGAATCCAAACCACAGGCCACTCGCATTAAATGATTTGCAGCTTGTTGATTTTGATGTGTGTAAATACTTTTATTTAATTCATCGACAGAAAGCTGATGAATGTTAGCAAACCAATTTATACAGTTCGTTTGCCATTGCTTACACTCTTGAGGTGAAATTTGACGATGGTGAAGATAAATCTCAGTACGGTTACAGGTAGAAAGAATAACCGCACTTTCTGCCAAATCTTGTTGGTGAATTTGTTGTAAAGCAAGCTGCCGCTTTTCTTCAGAAAAAGCGACTTTCTCACGAACAGCGACAGAAGCCGTTTTATGATTAATGCCTAGAACAAGAAGGGTCATAAAAACCTAATAAAAACAACCGCACTTTTATGAATATGCGGCTTAAGTAGAAAGTAAAAGTTTCGCTATTTTAATGAATTGTTGAGAATTGAGCAAATTTCAAGAGAAAAAACTCAATCAAATAACTAAAATGAGCTAAAACTTATCTTTCGCTAAACGCCATTGTGTAAATTCGTCTAAATTTTTTGCTTGTAAAAACGGATTAATTTGTTTCTCTAATCCAATTGTTGTCGGCAAACTCGGTTTCCCCTCTGATCGATAACGTTCCACTAATACACGTTGATTTTTGACCGCACTTTTATCCGCCAATACGGTTTCTGCAAAAGCTAAATTACCCAGCGTATATTCATGAGCGGGACAAACAACGGTTTCATTAGGTAATTGATTAAAACGTCGCATGGTTTCAAACATTTGAGCAAAATCCCCCGTAAATACGCGACCACAGCCCGCAGAAAATAACGCATCGCCGCAAAATAGATGTCCATCCACCAAATAGCTGATATGCCCTGCCGTATGGCCACCGCTTGGCAAAACTTCAATATGATAATGTGCCGTATTAATCACACCACTATCCATAATATTGGTTGCCCCTTTATTTGCACATTCTGTTGGACCGAAAACTGGCACATTGGGATAATATTGCTTAAATTCCGCGACACCTTGCACATGATCATCGTGATTATGGGTTAATAACACCGCTTCTATGTCTAGCTTATTGGATTCTAAATACGGAATTAAACGGGTTATTTCTGGGATATCGATCACAATTACGGAGAAATTTTCTCGTCTATAAAGCCAAATATAGTTATCATTGAGCGCAGGAATAGGAACTAGCATAAATTACCTTATGAAAATAGGATTAACATTGAATTGGAAAGCCAAATGGCACAAACCTCTTCTTTCACCTGAAAGTTGGCAAGCGTTACCACAAGGTGAAGCCTATTGTAACGTATTAACACATTATTTTACCCAATGGACACCAAAAATTTTAGGCTATCAAATTCTGAAAGTCGGTGCCTTAAGTGGAGAAATTGCCTTTGATTTACCTTTACGTCATCAAATTGTATTAGCTGAAAAAACAGCGCATTTTCCCACCGCATTTTTAAATGAAAGTGGCAGTTTGATCCAAGCCTCACCGTTAGCCTTGCCTTTTATTGAAAAAGAAATGGATGCCTGCTTGTTGGCAAACACCTTAAATTTTGCGCAAGATCCTCATCAAATATTGCGTGAAGCGCATCGTGTTTTAAAGGATGACGGCTGGATTTTCATCACGTTATTTAATCCGATGAGTCCATTACTTTTCAAACCTAAGTTAGGTGACTTCAAATTCCGACAATATGCCACTTGGCGAGTCATTGACTGGTTATCGTTATTAAATTTTGATGTGATTGCAGAAGAAAGACTATCTATAAAACAAGAAAAGACCACGCTCTGCTCTCCGCTCACGGTCATCGTTGCCCAAAAACGAACCTATCCCTTAACACTGAATCCGGAGAAAGCGCGGTCAAAAATGCCGGCGTTTTTAGAGCCGGCAGGTGCATTTAAAGAAATAAGAACAGAATGATTATTCTGTGACTTCTTTGATTACTGCAGAAGATGCGTTATTGATCACTGACTCAACGCCTTTTTCTGCTGCAGCTTGAGAAGAATAATATTGGCTACGGCCAATTTCTTGGTGGTTAGCTGCTTTTAATACGAAATAAGGTTTATCATTTTTTGCTACGCGATATTCAAAGTTTTTCGCATCCACGCCATTTTTTTGCACTGAAGCAATACCGTTTTCAGCTGATGCTTTAGTTTTATAAAGTTCGCTAGTTAAAATCACTTGTCCGTTTGCTGCTTTTAAGTTGAACATAAATTGTCCGTCTTTAGCCACTTTTAATTCATAAAATCCTTGAGCCATGATATCTCCCAATTGGTTGATTTGTTTATAATTTTACCCACACAGAAAATGCCTTTCTGCACCAAGCTAATTTACCCTTAAAAATCAAGGAAAACAAGAGTTAAAGCGTATAAATTTTATACTTGATTAGCTCACTAAACTCCCCTATGATGCTGGAACTTTTTATAACAGGAACAATTATGACCGAACAAACATTTATCCCCGGCAAAGATGCCGCACTTGAAGACAGTATTTCAAAATTTCAACAAAAATTGACCGCACTTGGTTTCAATATTGAAGAAGCCTCTTGGCTTAATCCTGTGCCAAATGTATGGTCGGTACACATTCGTGATAAAGATTGCCCACAATGTTTTTCTAACGGCAAAGGCGCCAGCAAAAAAGCCGCATTAGCGTCTGCATTAGGTGAATATTTCGAGCGTCTTTCCACCAACTATTTCTTTGCTGATTTCTATTTAGGACAAGAAATTGCTAACGGTGATTTTGTTCATTATCCCACTGAAAAATGGTTTCCTATTGAAGATGAAGCCCTTTTGCCACTAGGGATTTTAGATGATTACTTATGGGATTATTTCGATCCAAACCAAGAACTAACACCTGAATTACTCGTGGATCTGCAATCCGGTAATTACGATCGCGGTATTGTCGCGATGCCTTATGTGCGCCAATCCGATCAACAAACCGTCTATATTCCACAAAGTATCATTGCGAATTTGTATGTTTCTAACGGGATGTCCGCTGGCAACACAAAAAATGAAGCACGTGTGCAAGGGCTTTCAGAAGTCTTTGAGCGCTATGTGAAAAATCGCATTATTGCAGAAGCGATCAGTCTTCCTGAAATTCCAAAATCCGTGATGGATCGTTACCCATCCATTCAAGCCTCTATTGCCAAATTAGAGGAAGAAGGCTTCCCTATTTATGCCTTTGATGCCTCATTAGGTGGCAAATATCCTGTCATTTGCGTGGTATTGCTCAACCCAAATAACGGCACGTGCTTTGCCTCTTTTGGTGCACATCCGAACTTCCAAGTGGCATTAGAGCGTACCGTAACAGAGCTTTTACAAGGTCGCAGTTTAAAAGATCTCGATGTATTCTCTCCTCCATCATTCAATAATGATGATGTGGCGGAGCACGCCAACCTTGAAACACACTTCATTGATTCTAGCGGTTTAATTTCTTGGGATTTATTCAAAAATACGCCAGATTATGAGTTTGTAGATTGGGATTTCTCAGGTTCAACCCAAGAAGAATATGAAAACTTGATGGCAATCTTTAATGCTGAGGGAAAAGAAGTCTACATCATGGATTACAACCATTTAGACGTTTACGCTTGCCGCATTATCGTGCCTGGAATGTCTGATATCTACCCTGCTGATGATCTCATTTATGCCAATAACAACATGGGGATGGACTGGCGCGAGATCTTATTAGATTTACCACACCATCATCATGATGCTGAAACTTATGAAGAGTTATTAGCAGAATTAGATGAGCAAGATATTGACGATGCCACACGTGTTCGAGAATTTATCGGTATCGTGGCACCAAAAGCAAGCGGTTGGACAACATTACGTGTTGGTGAGCTCAAATCCATGCTTTACTTAGCATTAGGTGAATTAGAATTAGCCTTAGATTGGGCAAACTGGACGATGAATATGAACAGCTCTGTGTTTACACCAGAGCGTACAAATTACTATCGTGCTTTAATCAGTATCATTGAATTGCATTTAGACAATACTCGCGATCCACAAGAATATCGTACTGTATTTGAAAGAATGTATGGCAAAGAAGCCGTTCAACAAGCTTGGGCTGCAGTAGCAGAAAAAGGTAACCCATTCTATAACTTGCCAGCCAGCGATGAAACGCTTGAAAACTTTAAAGAACATCAAGCTTTACTTGGTGCTTATGCTAAATTACAAAAAGCTAAACGAGAAAATTGGAAATAGACGCTTTTCTCTCAATTCTAAGGCGGACTTAATGTCTGCCTTATTTATTTCCGCATCAAAAAACTGCTTTAAAATCAACCGCACTTTTCACACAAAAACGCTTAAATTTATGCTATAATTCGTCGCAATTTTTTGATCAAAAAAGGAATAAAAATGACGGATTCAATCCATTCCTCTATTACCCCAGTCAATATTGAAGAAGAACTAAAATCTTCTTACCTTGACTACGCCATGTCGGTGATTGTTGGGCGTGCTTTGCCCGACGTACGTGACGGTTTAAAACCGGTGCATCGACGTGTGCTTTTCTCCATGGATCAATCTGGCATCACTGCCGGCAAAAAATACGTAAAATCTGCCCGTGTGGTAGGTGATGTAATCGGTAAATATCACCCGCACGGTGATTCTGCGGTGTATGACACCATTGTGCGTATGGCACAGCCGTTCTCATTGCGCTACATGTTGGTAGATGGGCAAGGTAACTTCGGTTCAATCGACGGTGACGCGCCAGCGGCAATGCGTTATACCGAAGTCCGTATGCAAAAAATCACCCAAGCGTTATTAACTGACTTGGATAAAGAAACCGTGAATTTCTCGCCAAACTATGATGGCGAATTAATGATTCCGGATGTATTACCAACCCGTATTCCTGCACTTTTAGCAAACGGTTCTTCCGGTATTGCGGTGGGGATGGCAACAAACATTCCACCACACAACTTAAATGAAGTTCTAGATGGCTGCTTGGCTTATATTGATAACGAAAACATCACCATTGATGAATTAATGCAATATATTCCAGGCCCTGACTTCCCAACAGCGGCATTGATTAATGGCCGTAAAGGGATTGAAGAAGCTTATCGCACTGGTCGCGGCAAAGTGTATGTTCGCGCTCGTGCTAGCGTAGAAACCACAGATAAAGGCAAAGAGCAAATCATTGTTACCGAATTACCTTATCAGGTGAATAAAGCCAAATTAGTGGAAAAAATTGCTGAGCTTATCAAAGATAAAAAAATCGAAGGCATCAGCAATATTATCGACCTTTCTAACAAAGAAGGGATCCGCATTGAAATTGACATCAAACGTGATGCGGTGGGTGAAGTAGTTTTAAATCATCTCTATGCGCTTACCCAAATGCAGGTGACCTTCGGGATCAACATGGTGGCCTTAGATCACGGTCAACCACGTTTATTCAACTTAAAACAAATCATTGAAGCCTTTGTGATGCACCGTCGCGAAGTGGTGATTCGCCGTTCTTTATTTGAATTGCGTAAAGCCCGCGAGCGTACCCATATTTTAGAAGGTTTAGCGGTTGCAACATCAAATATCGATGAAATCATCGACATCATCCGTCAATCGAAAGAGCGTAAAGAAGCGGCGGAAAAATTAATTTCTCGTCCTTGGAAACTGAATAACGAAATTTTAGGTTTGTTTGATGCAGCGGCACGTCCGGCTGAGTTAGCGGCTGAATTTGGTATTAAAGGTTCTGATTACTACCTTTCTCCAGAACAAGTTGATGCAATCTTAGAACTTCGCTTGCACCGTTTAACCGGTCTTGCTACCGAAGAGGTGATCAATGAATACAAAGAGTTATTGGTTAAAATTGCAGAACTTCTCCACATCATCAACAGCCCTGAGCGCTTGATGGAAGTGATTCGTGAAGAGCTTGAACAAGTACGCACTCAATTCGCGGATGAACGTCGTACCGAAATTACTGCGGCTTCCGGTGATATTGATTTAGAAGATTTAATCGCTCAAGAAGATGTGGTAGTGACCCTTTCTCACGAAGGTTATGTAAAATATCAACCACTTACCGACTACGAAGCACAACGTCGTGGTGGTAAAGGTAAATCTGCAACGAAGATGAAAGATGAAGACTTCATCGAAAAACTCTTAGTGGCGAATACTCACGATACGATTCTCTGCTTCTCTAGCCGTGGTCGCTTATATTGGTTGAAAGTCTATCAATTACCACAAGCTAGCCGTGGTGCACGTGGTCGTCCAATTGTCAATATTCTACCGTTACAAGAAAATGAGCGTATTACCGCAATCTTGCCAATCTCTGCTTATGAAGAAGATAAATTCGTCATCATGGCAACGGCCGGCGGTATTGTGAAGAAAATTGCACTAACCGAATTCAGCCGTCCACGTTCAAGCGGTATCATTGCCTTGAACTTGCGTGATGAAGATGAATTAATCGGTGTAGATATCACTGACGGTTCTAACGAAATCATGTTGTTCTCTTCGCAAGGTCGCGTGGTGCGTTTCGCTGAAAGTGCCGTCCGTGCAATGGGTCGTTTAGCAACAGGTGTACGCGGTATTAAACTTGCTCTCACCAACGACGTCGCTGATGATGAAAGTGCGGTCGAAATTGAAGACGTTTCTGATGATAATGCAGAAGAAACACTCGATCTCAACATCGATAAAGTTGTATCCTTAGTTGTACCGAAAAATGATGGTGCAATTCTTACTGCGACGCAAAACGGTTATGGAAAACGTACCCAACTAAGCGAATACCCAACCAAATCGCGTAATACCAAAGGGGTGATTTCGATTAAAGTGAGCGAACGTAACGGTAAAGTCGTTGCGGCGACACAAGTGGAAGAAACCGACCAAATTATGCTTATTACCGATGCGGGTACCTTAGTGCGCACTCGTGTAAGTGAAGTGAGCATCGTTGGCCGTAACACTCAAGGGGTTCGTTTAATTCGCACCGCAGAAGATGAGCATGTAGTCAGTCTTGAGCGTGTTTGTGATGTGGATGATGAAGACGAAGGCTCTGAAGATGTGACTTCTGAAGAATAATTGATCTTCCATTAAATAAAAGCCCCGCGTTTTGATTCGCGGGGCTTTTTTATTGTTATCTAAAAATCTCTTTTAGAGATCTATTCTACTGATGAAAACTACTCGCCTTCTTCTAATTCATCAGCCATTGCCGCAAGAATTTCACGGGTTAAATACGCCAATGAACGATAGAAAGGAAGCGTTGCATAAGTTTCCACTTGGGTTAAAAATTTCGCTGCACAAGGTAATAAGAAATCACCGAATAAATCTTGTTGAGCGGATAGCGATTCCGTGTTGTCTTCTAACCAAGAAGCTGTAAGTAACAATAAGGCAAAATGATCCACATTCTCTGTTTCAGGCACATTACGCGCATGACGAAAATCCACAAAACGTTGCACATCCATATCATAACTTGAAATAGCTGTCGGCACGTTACCGTTTGGACCAAACAATTTTTGATATTCTTGATCAAGTAACGTTAAATCAATTTTCATCTGTAAATTATCAATGGCGGCTTCACTTTCTTTATCTGTAGAAAGTGCCCAAACTTGACTTAAACCTTGTTGTTGCAGCCAATCAAATACTCCACTTAAAATTGGATCCGTCGGGCTGCGATAAAATAAATTGCCGAATAAGCGGCTAATTAAAGAGAAATTATTGACTTGAGTTTCTGACATCCGTTGCTTTCCTATAATTGTGCTCACTATTGAGCTAAAAGTGCGGTCAATTTTGCCGTTGTTTTTTCAGCGGCTTCGTCAAGCATCGCTTGGCGGGCTCCATCATCGATAATGTGAATATCTCCGAACAGCGTGTAATCCACATTTTCAATACCGCAATAATTAAATAAACCATTAACCAAACAATGATTAAGGGATTTATCTACGCCAAATTCTTGGTATTGCGCCACGCTGCTACCAATGGTGATAAATTGCTGCATTGCTTTACCGTGAATAAGCCCTTTGGACTCACCATTCTCCGTTTTATAGGCAAAACCATGCGTGAGTACGCGGTCTAAATAGCCTTTTAGCATCGCCGGAAAGCCCATCCACCACAACGGATAAACCATCGTAATCAAATCCGCTTGGCGAATAAATTCATGTTCCTGCTGGATTTCTGCTGGGATAATGCCTTTATTGGCCGATTGTAATTCTTCAAAGGAAATAATCGGGTTAAATTCCATCGTGTACAGATCACGCAAA
Organism: Parahaemophilus parainfluenzae; assembly: GCA_934834395.1. GTDB lineage: Bacteria > Pseudomonadota > Gammaproteobacteria > Enterobacterales > Pasteurellaceae > Haemophilus_D > Haemophilus_D parainfluenzae_Q. The sequence goes on from CAKVVS010000030.1 coordinate 9,474, forward strand.
TGGGTTTCAACACCAAGTTGTTGGCTTGCTTTTACAATACGTTCCACGATTGCACGACCAAAACTTTTTTGGCTATTGGGATGTGCAAAAATAATTAAATGATTCATTCTGCTACCTTTTTAACTAACAATGTGATGCCATCAACGCGTTCGACCACCACAAGATCATTCACCGTTAAATGCTCGCCTTGAATGCGCCATGTAGTATCAGCAAAAGCACCTCGACCAATCCCGTTAGAACCGATTTCTAATACCGTACCTTTTTTACCTAACAGAGTATGATCTCTTTGATTTAAGGTTGTATGAGATTGATCCTGATTATCTTTGCTATGTTGGTATTTCCACCAAAGCAACGAGAGAATAATCGCTAAAATCGCATAAAAAACGGCTAACACGGTTAAGGATAAACTTGGTACTAACGCCATTACACCAGCAGTCACAATCGCAGCCAAGCCCCACCACAATAAAAATACGCCGGGCACGAGGGTTTCAGCAATTAACAATACAAAACCTAATACTAACCAATGCCACAC
>CAKVVS010000031.1:0-9932 GCA_934834395.1 Parahaemophilus parainfluenzae
CGTATTCTCTGCACTTGCATTAATCACCTCTTTCCTTGGTGTCATGCTCGGGGTATTTGAAGGTTTAGGCGATTTATTTAAACGTTACAAATTGCCACACAATCGCTTGACACTGACGGTTGCAGCCTTCACACCACCACTTGCGTTTGCCTTGTATTATCCTGAAGGCTTTATTGCCGCATTAAGCTATGCGGGTTTACTCTGTGCATTCTATTGCTTAATTTTACCTATTGGACTAGCATGGAAAACACGTCAAGCGAATCCAAATCTGCCTTATCGTGTAATCGGTGGAAACGTAACCTTAGTGATAGCCTTAGTAATTGGCGTAATCATTATGATCGTGCCATTCTTAATTCAAGCAGGTTATTTACCTGCAGTAGCAGGCTAAAGTGCGGTCAATTTTGAGCGTGTTTTGAGATAAAAAATGGGGCGTATCATCTACGCCCCATTTTGTTTTCTAACCGTTTAATTATGACTGAATTTCTGCAAGGAACTCTTCTTCCGTTAAAACCGTCACGCCTAATTCCTGTGCTTTTGTGAGCTTAGAACCTGCCGCATCACCGGCAATCACAAAATCTGTTTTTGCTGAAACCGAGCCGCTCACTTTCGCGCCCATGTCTTGTAATAACGCCTTAGCTTCATTACGTCCCATTTGAGTTAAGGTTCCCGTTAACACCACTGTTTTACCTTTAAAACGGTTTTCTGTCACTTCTTTGGTTTCCACGGTTTCCCAATGTACGCCTTGAGCGATCAAATCATTCACCACAGCGACATTATGTGGTTCATGCCAAAACGCCAAAATACGATTTGCCACTACTTCGCCCACATCAGGCACTTGCTGTAAGGCTTCTAAATCCGCATTTTGCAACGCTTCTAGGGTTTTGAAATGATTCGCTAAATTCAATGCCGTTGCTTCACCCACCTCACGGATTCCTAAGGCAAAAATAAAACGTGCTAACGTCGTATTTTTTGCTTTTTCAAGGCTCGCTAAGGCATTTTCGGCTGATTTTGTGCCCATTCTTTCCAAGCGAGTCAGCGTAGTTAAATCTAACTTAAATAAATCGGCGGGTGTATGAACTAATTCACGATCCACCAACTGCTCAATTAATCTGCCCCCTACGCCATCAATATCCATGGCCTTGCGAGAAACGAAATGTTTAAGCGCTTCTTTACGCTGTGCTGCACAGAACAAACCGCCCGTACAACGCGCTACCGCTTCACCTTCAATACGAACAATGGCTGAATCACACACTGGACAAGTTTCTGGAAAAACAATCGGTCTTGCATCCGCTGGACGACGATCGTGCAATACACCAATAATTTGAGGGATCACATCTCCCGCACGGCGAATGACCACTGTATCACCAATCGCAATGTCCAAGCGTTCAATTTCATCGCCGTTATGTAATGTAGCATTACTTACTGTTACCCCAGCCACAAATACAGGCTCTAATTTGGCTACTGGAGTAATTGCCCCCGTTCTGCCTACTTGGAATTCCACGTCATTTAAGCGAGTTAATTCTTCTTGTGCAGGGAATTTATAAGCAATTGCCCAACGCGGTGCTTTTGAGATAAAACCTAATTTCTCTTGTAACGCAATATCATTGATTTTCAGCACGGTGCCATCAATATCGTAGCCAAGAGAGCTGCGTTTATTTTGAATATCACGATAAAAATCCAACACTTCATCTGTGCCGTTACATAAACGGATTTCTGGGTTTACTGGAATCCCAATAGACTTCAACCATTGCAAACGATCATAATGTGTATTCGGTAAATCTACCCCTTCAGCAATACCAATACTATAAGCATTCAAGACCAATGGACGTTTACTCGTAATTTTCGGATCGAGCTGGCGCAACGATCCCGCTGCAGCATTACGCGGGTTAGCAAAAGTTTTCTCACCTTTCTCTAACGCCAGTTGATTTAAACGCTCAAAGCCTGCGTGTGGCATAAATACTTCACCGCGCACCTCTAAACGTGCGGGTGGATTGTCCATTAAAAGCTGCAACGGAATATTTCGAATCGTGCGAATATTGGCAGTAATATCTTCCCCTGTCGTCCCATCACCACGGGTTGCAGCTTGAGTCAGTACGCCATTCACATACAAAATACTCACCGCTAAACCATCTAACTTAGGTTCACAGCAGAAAGTAAGCGGTTCAGGCAAACAAATAAGACGATCTTCAATGCGCTTTACGAATGCATAAAACTCTTCGTCGGAAAAGGCATTATCCAAAGACAGCATTGGAATTTCATGACGAATTTGTGCAAAGCCTGACAGTGGTTTAGCGCCTACGCGTTGAGTAGGTGAATCAGCCGTAATGAGTTCCGGATGAGCGGCTTCTAAGGCTTTAAGTTGATGAAATAAACGGTCATATTCTGCATCAGGAATCGTTGGGTTATCCAACACGTGATATTCATATTCATAACGACGAAGATCATGACGTAATGTATCAATTTGTTGCTGAAGGCTCATAATGTTCTCTAACGGTTTACTCATTGAATTAAAATGGGCGAACCATCGGCTCGCCCAAAGTGCGGTTATTTTTTCGTGCGTTTTATGCGATGCGAGATAAATAATCTTGCTCAGCTACATCATCAAAAATTTCTTGTTGATCGGTCAACACTACACCACCTAAATCTTCTGCGATGGTTTTCGCTGCGCGAATCATCATGCGTAAATTTGCCAAATTATTACCTGGTGATGGTAGCTGCATAAAGAGCACTACGCCCATGGTTGAAAACTCTGCCATATTGTAATAATCAAACGTACCGGGCTGTTCAATGTTTGCCACACTAAATAACACTGGGCTTGCCACACTTAAATCAAAGTGGCGGTGATACATTTGACGCTCGCCAAAAATGAATCCCAAGTTTTCTAAAGATTGAGATAATTGTGGACCATAGAATTCACGATTTTGATTTGAAATCACATAAAGTTGAACAAATCCCGTGGTTTGTTTTGGTTTTTCCACTTCTACCGGTTCGTGATAGTTAAAATGCACGTTCTCGTGAGTAGGTTCTTGAGTTGGATTTAATGACATCTCGGCTAACTGCTCACGCAATTCAGGCGAAGAAGAATTCACACCATCAAAATCACTGCTTTGTGCTTCTAATTCTTCGATTGTCATCTCTGCCACACGTGGTTTCGGTTGTACATTCGTTTCAGGATAAACCACAGGTTCAGGCTGTGGCGCAGGAGCAGGTTGCGTCGTATTCATCTCATAAACCGGCTGATTTGGTAAGGAGATTTTAATATCGTCCACACTTTTTTCTATTTGACGCGCGTCCACTTGAGCACGTTGCTCATCAAAATTAAATTGCTGTTGGCTTGCTGCATGTGGTGCCACTTTAGGTTGAACACTTTGTTGTACAGGCTGTGCCGCTTGAGCACGATGTGTTAAACGAATATCCGCATTAGGATCAGCGGCTTGCGAAAAAGGATTGACCTCACCGTTTTTAGAAGTGCGGTTAAATGTATTCGCGCTTTTAAAATATTTTGATTTCTCACGGCGATTTGACCATAATCCGTGTACCACTAAGGCAATTAAAGCAATTACCCCTAAAATAATCAAAATGGTATTTAAGTCCATTCTTGTTGCTCCTTAACGCAATGATTTTTTGCTAATCCTACCACATTTCCACAGGTGAAAAAATAGGAAAGCAAACAAGATATTAAAAGGGATGAGATGGAATTTTTCTCAAAAAATATTGTCTTTCTGTGACATTTTGTATTTTTTACTTTTCAATTTAAAGGAACAATGATGATCGATCAAAATGAAATAAAATCTGCTTTCAATCATTTCGTGATGGGTTGGCATTTCATTACGCAAAAAGGCCTCCGCCGTTTTGTGATTATGCCGATTTTACTTAACGTCGTCCTACTCACTGGCTTATTTTGGCTATTTGTTTCACAAATCTCCACGATGATCGAGTGGGTGATGAGCTTTATTCCTGATTGGTTAAGCTTTTTAAGTGTGATTTTGCTCGTGCTGTCTATTGGCTCGATTCTCTTATTTTTCTATTTTGCCTTTACAACACTTTCAGGCTTTATCGCCGCACCGTTTAATGGTTTATTGGCAGAGAAAGTCGAAAAAATGCTGACTGGTGAAGCAGTTAATGATGATGGTTTGGCTGAAATCATGAAAGATGTGCCGCGTATGTTGAACCGAGAATGGCAAAAACTATGGTACAGCTTACCGAAATTTGTGGGCTTGTTCTTATTGAGTTTTATCCCAGTTATCGGACAAACCATTATTCCTGTGCTGACATTCTTATTTACCTGTTGGATGATGGCAATTCAGTACTGTGACTACCCGTTTGATAACCATAAAATTTCTTTTGGCATTATGAAAAATGCGTTAGGCGAAAGACGTTCTCAAAGCCTAACATTCGGGGCATTAATTACCCTTTGTACCGCATTGCCAATCGTGAACTTAGTAATTATTCCTGTGGCGGTCTGTGGTGCAACGGTAATGTGGGTGGAAAATTATCGCTCACAATTAAAATTTGATATGAATTTTGACCGCACTTCCGGTTCAAGACAAATTGTGACACGTTCTACGAGTACAGAAATTAAGCCTTCAGGAAATAACATCGTGAATAAATAGCATTTAGTTATAAAATATAGCTATTAACTATTTTTTTTATATAAAAGCCGGTGTTATAACTACTGCATCAACTCATTCCAAAATATAAAAGGACAGTAAAATGACAATTTATGCAGATAACTCATACTCAATCGGTAATACTCCATTAGTTCGTTTAAAACACTTCGGACACAATGGTAACGTTGTCGTAAAAATTGAAGGTCGTAACCCAAGCTTTAGCGTGAAATGCCGTATTGGTGCCAATATGATTTGGCAAGCAGAAAAAGACGGCATTTTAACAGCGGGTAAAGAAATTGTAGATGCAACCAGCGGTAACACCGGTATTGCTTTAGCTTATGTAGCAGCAGCGCGCGGTTACAAAATCACCTTAACCATGCCTGAAACCATGAGTCTTGAACGTAAACGTTTATTACGTGGTTTAGGCGTGAATCTTGTGCTCACTGAAGGCTCAAAAGGGATGAAAGGTGCGATTGCCAAAGCTGAAGAAATTGTGGCGTCTAACCCAAATCATTATGTGATGCTAAAACAATTTGAAAACCCGGCTAACCCGGACATTCACCGTCAAACTACTGGTGAAGAAATCTGGAAAGATACTGAAGGTAAAGTTGATGTCGTAGTTGCTGGTGTGGGTACCGGTGGTACAATTACCGGTATTTCTCGTGCGATCAAATTAGATCACGGTAAAAAAATTACCTCTGTGGCGGTTGAACCAACAGAATCACCTGTTATTAGCCAAACCCTTGCTGGTCAAGAAGTGAAACCAGGTCCACACAAAATTCAAGGTATCGGTGCGGGCTTCATTCCGAAAAACTTAGATTTATCATTAATTGATCGCGTGGAAACTGTAGATAGCGATACGGCAATTGCTACCGCTCGTCGCTTAATGGCTGAAGAAGGTATTCTTGCGGGTATTTCTTCAGGTGCTGCAGTGGCAGCGGCTGACCGCTTAGCAAAACTACCTGAATTCCAAGATAAATTAATCGTTGCAATCCTACCTTCTGCATCAGAACGTTATTTAAGTACAGCATTATTCGAAGGTATTGAAGCTTAATCTATTGATTGAATTCATTTTATCTAAGGTCTGTTTTTACAGACCTTTTTTGTTTATTAATTAAACAAATTTTATTTGATATAACTAAAGGAAATAATTCATAAATAAATAATACTTTTCTTTTCTTTTTCGCTTCTTATAATTTATTTCACTTTCGTTATTTATCTAAAAAAGGAACACTTATGAAAAAATCATTTTTTAGTACCGCACTTTTAGCGGCAGGATTAGCCCTTTCTACTTTTGCTAACGCCGGTGAAATTGCTGATCGCGTTGAACAAACTAAAACCTTATTAGTCGGTACTGAGGGTACTTACGCACCATTTACTTTCCACGATAAAGATGGCAAGTTAACCGGTTTCGATGTAGAAATTATCGAAAAAGTGGCACAAAAATTAGGCTGGAAAGTTGAATTTAAAGAAACCGCTTGGGACGGCATGTATGCAGGTTTGAACGCAAAACGCTTTGATGTTATTGCGAATCAAACCAATCCAAGCCCAGAACGTTTAAAAAAATATGATTACAGTGCACCTTATAACTACTCTGCTGGCGTAATTGTGACGAAAGCCGATAACGATAGCATTAAATCATTCCCTGATTTAAAAGGTAAAAAATCTGCACAATCTGCAACCAGTAACTGGAGCAAAGATGCGCGTGATAATGGCGCAATTATCGTGACCGTTGATAGCTTGGCACAAAACCTTGAAGCAGTAAAACAAGGTCGTGTTGATGCAACAGTAAACGATAAGCTTGCAGTATTAGATTACTTCAAAAAACAACCTAACTCAGGCTTAAAAATTGCTGTAGAAAGTGATAAAAAAATCCCAACCGGTTTTGCTTTCTTGAAAGGTGAAGAACCGCTTATTGCAAAAGTGAACCAAGCACTTGAAGAACTACGCAAAGACGGAACGTTAAAACAACTTTCAATCAAATGGTTTGGCGATGACATTACTCAATAATTGGTTAGCCAGCCTTCCATTTATGACCGCAGAACGAGCTGATTATGTAATCAGCTCGTTTTGGCCTATGATGGAAGGGGCAATTTTATATACGATCCCCCTTGCGGTCATTTCCTTCTTTTGCGGTTTATTCATTGCAGTTATCGTGGCTGTGATTTGCACATTGCCACATCCCAATTTAATGACCAAAATTCTGCAGGGCATTTGTCGCACCTATATTTCAATTATTCGCGGCACGCCAATGTTGGTGCAGATCTTCATTATCTTCTACGGTTTACCTGAAGTTGGTATCAAGCTAGAACCTTTTCCAACCGCAATTATTGCGTTCTCCATTAACATTGGTGCTTATGCAGCAGAAACGGTGAGGGCCTCCGTTCTTGCGATTCCTAAAGGTCAATGGGAAGCCTCTTATGCGATAGGCATGAATTACACACAAGCTTTCGTGCGTACCATTATGCCGCAAGCTTTACGTATTTCCGTCCCTTCGCTATCAAATACCTTCATTAGCACAGTGAAAGATACATCCCTTGCTTCACTCGTTTGGATTGCGGAACTATTTCGTGTGGCACAAAACATCACAGCTGAAAACTACGAATTTATTTTAATTTATAGTGAAGCGGCCCTTATTTATTGGGTATTCTGTTTTGTGCTATCGATGGGACAAACCCGTTTAGAAAAACGCCTTTCTCGCCATTTATAAGGACTGGTTATGTTAAAAGTCACGAATATTCAGAAAAGTTTTAATGGCCACCATGTACTAAAAGGCATTGATTTTGAAATTAATAAAGGTGAAGTGGTTGCCATTCTGGGTCCATCAGGTTCAGGCAAAACGACTTTTTTACGCTGTTTAAATTTGCTCGAACGCCCAGAAAAAGGTGTATTAGCATTTACTGATGGAAGCTTAACTATTGATTTCAGCAAGAAGATCAGCAAATCCGATGAACTAAAATTGCGTCGTCGTTCTTCAATGGTATTCCAACAATACAATCTATTTCCCCATCGCACAGCTCTCGAAAATGTGATGGAAGGCATGGTAGTTGTGCAAAAACAAGCGAAAGAGATTGCACGTGAAAAAGCCTTGGCATTGTTGGAAAAAGTTGGTTTAAAAGCAAAAGCGGATTTATATCCCTCTCAACTTTCTGGTGGTCAACAGCAACGCGTCGGGATCGCACGTGCTTTAGCCGTTAAACCCGATATTATCTTGTTAGATGAGCCTACTTCCGCTCTTGACCCTGAACTCGTCGGTGAAGTGTTACAAGCGCTCAAAATGCTCGCGCAAGAAGGTTGGACAATGATTATCGTCACCCATGAATTGAATTTTGCCAAAGATGTGGCAGATCGCGTGATTCTCATGGAAAATGGTCAGGTCGTTGAACAAAATACCGCGGCTGAATTCTTCAGTCATCCACAGCAAGAACGCACCAAACAATTCTTATTGCAAGCTAAAATGCCAATGGAATTCGAAGATTATTGTATTTAATCCCTCCTAAATATAAAAAGAGCGGTCAAAAAACATCATGAATTTTGACCGCTCTTTCTATTTGAATAAATTACATAATGGCATTATAGAATACTGTTGCTAAAGCCGCACCGATAAATGGACCTACAACTGGAACCCAACTGTATCCCCAGTCAGCTTTAGTTTTTAATGTCCCCCCCAGGAAAAGACCTAAGGTTAAACGCGGACCAAGATCTCGAGCTGGATTGATCGCATAACCGGTTGTGCCACCTAAGCTCAAACCAATTGCCCAAACGAGAATCGCTACAGGTAATGCTCCGATAGAACCTAAACCAATTGGTGTGCTTTCTGCTGTGCCAGGTAAAGTGATATTTGCTCCCGCAAGATAGAAAATCACGAAAACAAGCACGAAGGTACCAACGATTTCGTTTACTAAGTTGATTGGATAGTTACGAATTGCTGGTTCAGTACAGAAACAAGCGCGTTTTAAGCCCTCTTCTTCGGTCGCTGCAAAGTGATCTTTATACATAATGTAAACCAACAACGCACCAACCATGCCGCCCACTACTTGTGCCGCGATGTAGCCTGGTACCAATTCCCAAGCAAATGCGCCTTTCATTGCCACGCCAAGTGTTACCGCAGGATTTAAGTGTGCCCCACTGTAAGGACCTGTCACAACAACGGCCACATACACCGCAAATGCCCACGCGGTAGTAATCACAATCCAACCAGAACTTTGCCCTTTCGTTTTATTTAAACATACGTTGGCTACCACACCGTTACCTAACAGGATTAAGAGTGCTGTGCCAAAAAATTCTGCAAAATAGGCATTCATAAGAGAATCTCCAAATAATGATTAACTTAATGATTTCATTAAAGAAATCTTGCTTTGCAATTCGTTTCGTTGTTTGATCAAATATTGAGATACTCAAAGTGAGTGGCTCCATTATCTAGTTTTAACCAATTAATTCAATAGATGAAATCGATCTATTTTCTAAAAATGCGACAAAGATCACATTATTTTGTGCGTTAACGCAATCGTTTACATATTTTAATAAAAAAATCTGTGATACTTATCACAAAACCAAACATTGCTTATTCCAATTAAGTTCGAATTCAATTAAGTTAGGCGCGCAATTTGTTCGTTTAAGCTCAAAATTTCTTCATTCATTTAACGAGTGTCAAGCACTCTAAGGAATAGAACCATGACAGACAAAAAATACATCATCGCTTTGGACCAAGGTACCACAAGCTCTCGTGCAGTATTATTAGATCACAATGCGAATGTTGTCGAAATCGCCCAACGTGAATTTACACAAATTTATCCACGCGCAGGCTGGGTGGAACATAATCCAATGGAAATTTGGGCAACACAAAGTTCAACATTAAACGAAGTAGTTGCAAAAGCAGGCATTACCTCTGACGAAATCGCGGCAATTGGTATTACTAACCAACGTGAAACCACCATTGTGTGGGAAAAAGAAACCGGCACACCGGTTTATAACGCGATTGTGTGGCAATGTCGTCGTACTGCAGATATTACAGACAAACTTAAAGCGGATGGTCATGAAGAATATATCCGCAACACCACAGGTTTAGTGGTAGACCCCTATTTCTCAGGTACCAAAGTGAAATGGATTTTGGACAATGTAGAAGGCGCGCGCGAAAAAGCGGAACGCGGTGAACTTCTATTTGGTACCGTGGATACCTGGCTTGTATGGAAATTAACCCAAGGCCGTGTTCACGTAACGGATTACACCAACGCATCCCGTACCATGTTATTTAACATCCATACGAAAAAATGGGATGACAAAATGTTGGAATTATTAAATATTCCACGCTCTATGCTACCT